>DASPUC010000020.1 GCA_035623075.1 Nitrospiraceae bacterium
CATCCCAACCCTGGTGAACCAAGAGATGCGCCTTTTCCCGCACAAACACCGCTTATAGTCCTTCCAAGCCTGCCTAATTATCTCTTTGCAGGGCCGCCTGGTTGATCCTCGAATGCGCGCGTCGAACACAGTTTGCCTTCCCTCCCTCTCGCCTTCCTTCTTGACACCTCCCAGCGGACAGCCTAGCCTTCGGCAATACTAAGACTGTGAAAAGAGAGAGTAAGTGGTTTTAGCCTATGGGGGGGACGACCATGCCGCGCATGCCATTGATTGCTTTCGTCATTGCTCTCCTAGCTGTGCCGGGCGGCGTGTGGAGTGCTGACAGCACAACACCGGAGATACCGACTCTGACCGTGGTTGGGACCGGCAGCGTGACGGCTGCTCCTGATTCGGCGTTCGTGACTGTGGGGATGGATTCGGCGGGCAGGTCGCTGGCGGAGGCGCAGCGCCAGAACTCTGCCGTGATCCAAAAAGTCTTGGAGCGTCTCAAAGAGTTGAAGATTGAGAAGGAACGCATCCAAACCTCCGCATTTACCGTGTCACCTCAGTACAAGTCGACATCCCGACGGTCTGCCGACGCTTCCCCAGCGCCGCCGGAGATCGTCGGGTACACCGTCAGTAACACCTTGACGGTCGAAGTGCGCGAAATCGACAAGGTGGCGTCCGTGATCGAAGAATCCTTGTCAGCTGGCGCCAACCACTTTCAAGGATTGCGATGGGCCTTGCGGGATGAACAACAGGCGCGCCTCAACGCGCTGAAGATCGCAGCCGGCAAGGCGCGCGAGAAGGCGACGGCGTTGAGCGAAGCGGTGAATGTGAAACTCGGCCGGCTCGTGAACGTGACGGAAGGCACCCACGTCGTCGCCCCCATGCCTCGTGTCGGCCGAGCCATGGCTGCCATGGAAGGGGCGGGCGGTGAAGTCCCCATCTCATCCGGGGAGATGAGGGTTGAGGCGACGGTCACATTAATTTATGAGATCGCGCGGTAGTCGGGCCGGTCTTACCTGGCAGGTCCCGTCAGGCCGTCGAGGATATGCGGCAGGTTTTCGGCGTTGGGGTGGTTTTTCATCGTCTGGGCAATATCGTCGAGCAGGGGACCGGCCTCGGGGTTGAGGGCTCGTAACTTTTGCTCCAGATTGCCCGCCGTCAATTCCTCCTGGATCTGCTCCTATGTCAGCTTCCCTTCTTTCAGGTCTTGTTGCAGAATCTTTCCGAGCTGCTGAATTTTCACC
The DNA here is from genome assembly GCA_035623075.1 of Nitrospiraceae bacterium. Classification (NCBI taxonomy): domain Bacteria; kingdom Pseudomonadati; phylum Nitrospirota; class Nitrospiria; order Nitrospirales; family Nitrospiraceae; species Nitrospiraceae bacterium. The sequence continues at coordinate 1,233 of DASPUC010000020.1, forward strand.
ATCACATCCGGCGGCAGCTCGCTCATCAATTTTAGGATGTCGGCCTGCTTCTGTGCGCCGATCGGCGTTTGCGCCAGGACAGAGGGCTGCCAGGAGCACCAGAGTGTGAGGAACAGGAGCAAGGTCCAGGTCTTCATGATCCCCTCCTATGGCCGTGCGGCGTGGTGTCGTGAGCCCACATGGCTCCCACCAGTATCTCAACGACTTTTCCGATTGTCAGCTTATTCTCAATTTATCAGAGGAAGAGCGAGAAGCCCGGAAGCGAGGCGTTCCGGCACAGCGCGCCGCGTTCGCTAGAAGTTCGTCTCGAGACTTGAGGGCGTTTTATTGAGGACAGTGGCGGCAGCGCGGGAGAGGGCGGCGTCCTGTTCGTGGCCGAGGGTATAGATGCGGAACTGGATGAGCCTGGTGGGAAGAAGATCCAGAAATTCTTCGAGCGGATCGGTCGAGACTCCTTTGGTCCCTGGGTCGTAGACGTAAAGAGGATTGCCGCGGCGATCCTTCGGGTCCGGTCGGGGATCGAGCGGTGCCATGTCGACGCGGAAGGCGGTCTTCTGCAACGGAGCCGACAGTTCCTTCCTGATCTGCTTTTCAAAATGCTCGTGGCTGGGGAAATCCATCCCCCGCTCCTGCCCCTTTTCCTTGAGCACCGTACTGTAGGCCATCTTCCATTTGATGTCGCGGCCGAGGATGCGCGACCATTCGTCGCCCAACCGCCGTTCCGCCGCATGGCGCGAGGTCTTCCAGTTCCGCACCTGTTCCAGGAGCGACCAGTCGGTCAGCGTGATGTACTCATCCATCTTCTTGCGTGGGTCGTGGGGGAAGAGCAGCTTCATCGTGTCGCCGAAGATGTCGCGCAAGTGAATGTCGATAGCCCTCGTCGTCCGGTGGAAATAGACGTTCGAGTACAGATACATGCGGGTGTTGAGAAACATCTGCAGCGCGGGGAGGCCGGTCTTGTGAATCGTGAAGCCCTTGTCGGTGATGATCGTGTAGTGAATGAGGCGGCTGAGATCCACGGGACCGACGGCGACGCCGCACATGTAGGAATCGCGCAGGACATAGTCGAGGTTGTCCGCGGTGTAGCTTCCGGAAATCACCGGCTGGAGCATGTTCAGCCAGCGGGGGATGCGCGAGTTGTCTTTGCTCTTTTCCTTCAGGATCACGTGGGCGATCTGATCAGGGTCTAATTCCTCGCCCTTCGCGAAGGGGCCTGAGGGACTGCGCCGAATCTTGCGAATGGTCGATCCGAGATGCTCGCGGATGATGATCTGCCCGAGTTTTTCATGGCTGGAGTGCAGCGCGTGCAGATAGTTGTCGTCGAAAAAGTGACAAAAGGGGCCGTGGCCGATGTCGTGCACGAGCGCGGTGATGCGGAGGAATTCTTCGACATAGTTGGCGGAGGGGACGTCCTTGGCCGCCTTTTTGAGGAAGGGATAGAGATGGCGGGCGAACCGGCCCGCCACGTGCATGGTGCCGAGTGAATGGACGAAGCGGCTGTGTTCCGCCGAGGGATAGACCCAGCGGGCGCTTTGGAGTTGATAGATGTAGCGGAGTCGCTGCACCCAAGGCGAATCGATCAGATCTTTTTCGGTCTGTTCATGCTGGTCCGGGTTGGCGTAGGGGACGGTGAACGAGACGTAGTGGTGAATCGGATCGGCGATGAGCGCCGAGCCGTCATAGGGCGCGTTGGATGGATGATCGGATGGCTGCATACCGATGCCGCACATCCATCTTAGCCCAGCGGATCATGAGGCGGCAATGGCTCTTCCGGAGGAATCGGATGTGCGTGGCGATACTTGCTGATGAGATAGTGGGCCACTGGATAGGAGAGGGCTGCCCCGATGAAGCTGAGGACGAATCCGCCGACGGCGAAGGGGACCGCATAGGGCATGACCTGCTCGTAGATGGCGGAAAAACTCAGGTCGTGCCAATCGAAAGCCGGGGTGTCAGACCGGCCCAAGAGGACTGCACCGGTCCAGTACGTGGCGCCGAGGAACGGGACAAGGGTCCAGGGATTGTTGATGGATGCACCGGCAAACAAGGCGAGAAAGTTGAGGCCAAAGACGAACGTGCAAAGACCGACGAGGATCGTATGGAATCCGTAAAGCGGACAGAAGGCGATCCAGACTCCGACCGCGAAGGCCACCGCGGTCCGCTGCGGTGATTCGCGGAGATGGAGGATGTGCCGGAGCAAGGTGCGAATTGATGGAATGGCAGCCACGGTCAATCTGGGACTGGTTTATATGAAGTGTTCGTAACTGGTGACCGGCAAGGGGCGGGACCCTCTCTTCGAAGACCGTGCGTGCATGCCCAGCCGTGCCGGTCGAATCGTCCCGATGTTGGTGATGCGAAATCCCAGCCGCTTCGCTTCGCGCTCGAGCCTCGCCTGATGCCGTGGTGCGACAGTGAAGAGGAGCTCGTAATCCTCACCGCCGGCTAAGGCGACCGCGGTCGGATTGAGCCGTCGACCCTGCGCGTAGGCTCGGCAGGCTGGCGACAAGGGAATGGCTGCGAGATTCACCTCGACTCCCACGCGGCTTTCGTCACACAGATGGTGGAGATCGCCGGATAATCCGTCGGAAAGATCGATCGCCGCCGTCGCCAGTCGTCCCGCACTGAGCCATCGTCCTTCCTTCACGCGGGCGGTCGGGTGCAGATGCCGCTGGATCAAGAACTGTTTGTGTGTTCGGGACAGAGTGCCGCGCTTGCCGCGCCGGTACCGGCGCGAGGCCGCTTCGTTCAAGAGCGTGAGCCCGATCGACGCATCGCCGAGAGTGCCGGTGACATAGAGCAGATCGCCGGCTTGTGCTCCCTTTCGAAGTAACGCCCGGCGAGGCGCGACCGTTCCGATAAGAGCGAGACTCAGGAACCATCCGCTTTTCGAGGCCGAAGTGTCTCCGCCGATGAGGCGGACTCCATGAGGCCGGCAGGCCGCCATCATGCCGCGATAGAGTTGATGCACCTGCGCCCTGGTCCCACCTGAGGGAACGGCAAGGGCGATCAGCAGATATTGCGGTGTCCCGCCCATTGCGGCGATGTCGCTGAGGTTGGCCACAGCAGCCCGATAGCCGATCTCGGAGAACGAAGCGGTGTGACGGTCGAAGTGGATACCTTCAACCAGGAGGTCGGTGGTGAGCAGACTCCACGATCCCGAGGCAGCGCGCACGACGGCGGTATCGTCGCCGATACCGCGGATGATGGAGGAATGTCCCTTGCCGTAGCGACGATGCAACTCCGCGATAAGGGAGAATTCGCGCATGGTGCGAGGAGCCTTCCGCCCGCTCGGGGAATACATTCTAGCGTAGACGTGAAATCGGCGCGGCCGTGATCGTGGCCTGTGTCTGCGCCGGTCTGGCGGCACGGCCGGGACGTTTGGCGGGAGGCCCGGGCTGGCGTGCGTGCTGCGGGGCCTGGGTCTTCTTCCCTGAGCGACTGGCTTTGGAAGGTCGCCGGAGTGCGATCTTCATCACGTCGTCCATGGTGTCGGCGAAGGCCAGCTGGATGCCTTTCAGCAGATGTTTGGGAATCTCATCGAGATCCTTCTTGTTTCGTTTCGGCAGAATGACTATGGACAGCTTCGCGCGTTTCGCGGCCAGGATTTTTTCTTTCAGGCCTCCGATGGGAAGGACGCGGCCCCTGAGCGTGATCTCACCGGTCATGGCCAGGTCACGCCGGGCAGGGATCTGCGACAGGGCCGAGGCGATGGCTGTTGCCATGGTAATGCCGGCGGACGGGCCGTCTTTCGGAATCGCGCCGGCCGGCACGTGAATGTGCAGATCTTGCTTCGTAAACATGTCCGGATTGATGCCGAGAGATTTTTCTCGTGACCGGACGTAGCTCAAGGCAGCTTGGGCCGATTCCTTCATCACGTCCCCGAGATGGCCCGTGAGGGTCAATTGCCCCTTCCCCTTCATGCCGGTCGCTTCGATATAGAGGACGTCGCCTCCAGACTCCGTCCATGCGAGTCCCGTGGCCACGCCGATCTCGTCTTTCTCCAGTTCCGATTCGGGCACGAACTTCGGCACGCCGAGGTACTTGTGCAGATTGGCCTGGTTGACCGGGAAACCGAGGCCCTTGCCCTCGGCGACTTTTTTCGCGACCTTGCGCATGATATTGGCAATTTCCCGCTCCAGATTCCGCACGCCGGCTTCTCTGGTGTAGTGGGCGATGATCTGGCGGATCGCCTGCTCGGCAATCTGGACATGTTTCTGCGTGATCCCGTGTTCCTCCAGCTGACGGGGAATCAGGTACTTCTGTGCGATGCCCAGTTTTTCTTCTTCCGTGTAGCCGGGGATTTCGATGATCTCCATCCGGTCGCGTAACGCGGGCAGAATGGGATCGATCAGGTTGGCCGTCGTGATGAACATGACTTCCGTGAGGTCGAACGGGACCCCCAGATAATGATCGGTGAAGGAATTGTTCTGCTCCGGGTCGAGCACTTCGAGCAACGCCGCCGATGGGTCTCCGCGGAAGTCCATGCCCACCTTGTCGACTTCATCGAGCATGAAGACCGGGTTGTGAGTGCCCGCTTGTTTGATCCCTTGGATGATCCGGCCCGGGAGGGCCCCGACGTAAGTGCGTCGGTGGCCGCGGATTTCCGCCTCGTCTCGGACGCCGCCGAGGCTGATGCGGACGAATTCACGTCCGAGTGCCCGCGCGATCGATTTCCCCAGTGACGTCTTGCCGACGCCGGGGGGGCCGACGAAGCAGAGAATCGGACCTTTCATCTTTTCTTTCAGCTTCCGGACGGCGAGGTACTCGAGAATCCGCTCCTTGACCTTTTCGAGATCGTAGTGGTCTTCGTTCAGCACCTTGTGCGCGGCCTTCAGGTCGAGATTGTCCTTGGACTTTTTCGACCAGGGGAGTTCCACCATCCACTCAAGATACGTGCGGACGGTCGCCGATTCGGCCGTGTCCGGATGCATCTTTTCGAGTCGCTTGATCTGCTTCTCCGTCTCTTTCAGCACTTTCTCCGGCATTTTGGCGTCTTTGATACGCTTGCGGAATTCCGCAACTTCCTCCGCCCGTTCGTCGAGATCGCCGAGTTCCTTCTGAATCGCTTTGAGCTGCTCACGAAGGAAGTATTCTCGCTGGGTCTTGTCCATCTCGCCCTTCGCCTGGGCCTGGATCTTTTGCTGCATGGAGAGGACGTCGATTTCCTTCGCGAGGATTTCACTGACCTGACGGAGCCGTTTGATCGGATCCGTGATCTCCAGCACCGACTGCGTCACTTCGACCTTCAGGCCGAGATTGGACGCCACCATGTCGGCCAGACGGCCTGGCTCTTCAAGGTTCTCGATCACCACCATGACGTCCGGGATCAGGACCTTGCCGAGGCTCACGATCCGCTCGATCTGTTCTTTGACCGTCCGCATGACGGCCTCAGTCTCGAGGGTCGACCCGGTGGCCTTGCCCTCCGTGATCTTGTCGATGCGGACCGAGTAGTAGGGGTCGGTTTGGATGTAGTCGGCGATCTTGGCTTTGGAGAGACCCTGCACCAGAATCTTGATCCGCTCATCCGGCAATTTCAGCATCCGCATGATGATGCCGACGGTGCCGATCGTATGGATGTCGCTCGGCTGGGGATTCTCCACGTCCAGGGCCTTTTGCGTCGCCAGAAAAATCATCCGGTTCCCGGCGAGCGCAGCCTCGATGGCCTTGATCGACATCTCGCGGCCGACGAACAGCGGCAGCACCATGTAAGGGAAGACCACGATATCGCGGACGGGCAGGAGCGGAAGCTGCTCTGGGATCTCGATGTTTTGCGGAGGCTGCAAATCTTGTTCGATGGATTCGCTCATGGAAAATCTGTTCCTGTTACGACGGTTGAATCACGTTGACTGGAGTGTCCGTCATGCGTGAAGAGGTGCAGAAGATGCGTGATATCACCGCGCCCGGCGCCGCGTTCCGTCTGACCGAAGCCGTTCCCGCAGATAGTCGCCGAAATCGTGTCCTAGGGAAGGATTTTTCAAGGCGAACTCGACCGTTGCGATGAGAAATCCGAGCTTGTTGCCTGCGTCATAGCGCTGTCCCTTGATTTCCAGCGCATACATAGGAGATTTTCTGGCAAGTTCCTTGAGCGCGTCGGTCAATTGAATCTCTCCCCCCTTGCCCGGTTTCGTTTTCCTGAGAATGGGGAAAATCTCCGGCGGCAGCACGTACCGGCCGATCACCGCCAGATTTGAAGGAGCGTCAGCCGGGGCCGGCTTCTCCACGAGATCCTGCACCTGATAGAGTCCTTCCCGCAAGGTCTTCGGCGACACGATTCCATAGTGATTCACGTCATGGAGCGGGACTTCCTGCACCCCCAGTACCGCGCCGTTTTTCTTCTTGTAGGTATGAATCAGCTGAGCGAGGCCCGGCACCGGGGCATCGATAATTTCATCGCCCAGAATGACGGCGAACGGTTCGTCACCAATCAGATGTTGTGCGCAGAGAACCGCATGGCCGAGCCCGAGGGCTTCCGTTTGACGGACGTAACAGAAGTTCGCGAGGCTCGATATGTGACGGATCTGACTGAGGAGTTGGGCTTTTCCGTTGCCTTTGAGATTTTCTTCCAGCTCCACCGACCGATCGAAGTGGTCTTCGATCGCGCGCTTGCCTCGCCCGGTGACGATGATGATGTCCTCGATCCCGGAGGCGACGGCTTCCTCAACCGCATATTGGATCAGTGGTTTGTCGACGAGCGGCAGCATTTCTTTGGGAGACGCCTTGGTGGCAGGGAGAAAGCGCGTACCGAGCCCGGCGGCGGGTAAGACGGCCTTGCGGACGTTGAGCAAAGACATGATGCGATACTATGTGATGGGGTAGGGGAAGTCAAGGAATGCACGAAGTCGTCGTGACGTGAAGCCGAACGTCATCGCAGACCAAAACACCTTTACATTGAAAAACCCCCTTCATATAATTTAAGAGTTTGACACGCTCTGATCCGTCGCTGGCGCGAGTGCGTTTAGCTCGTATGGATCTCACGTCCGCAACCTCCGTTCGGGCCCTCATCGTACGCTCCCGGTCCCCTGTGCCGGCAGCCGGACGGCCGACGCAGGGGGTGGTGTCTCGCTCGCACAGGCTCAACCATGCTATCGCGCTCGTCGTGTTGGATGATCTGGGAGAACGGGACTCTGTGAAGGAGCTAGTGCATGCGTTCGGTCCCGGGTGGCTCCTGGTCGTGATGACGACAGTCTGCATGATCGGATTTGTACTTCACGCGGGGGCACAGCAAACCGGCACGACCGTCAAATCGATTGAGATTCGCGGGAATAAACGGATCGAATTGCCGGCGATCACCGGGCGACTGACGCTCAAAGCGGGGGATCTCTACACGCCGGAACGCGTCCGCGGGCAGATCAAAATCCTGTACGACATGGGCTATTTTGAAGACGTGCAGGTGGAAACCGAATCCGTGCCCGGCGGCATGGCGGTCACGTTTCTGGTCCATGAAAAACCCTTCATCACGGAAATCGTGTTCGACGGAAATGAGGAGTTGAGCGACGAGAAGTTGAAAGAAAAGATTACCATCAAGAGCCAATCGTTTCTGGATCAGCAGCAGGCGAAAGAGAGCGCTGAAAAAATCCGTCTCGCGTACCAGGAAGACGGATACTATGACGCACGGGTGATTCCCATCGTTCAGACTCTGGACGAGGATCGGAAGCGACTCACGTTCTTCGTGAAAGAGAACGATAAAGCTCGGATTAAGACCGTGACGTTCGACGGATTGCATTCCGCGACGAAAGAAGAAATGTTCAAGGTGACGGCAACGCGCGAATGGATTCCGTGGTACGGGCTTTTTACTCAGCTCAAGTTGCCGTCGTTCGTGTCCGATGCCGGTATTCTGAAGCGGGAGGAGTTGACGAATGACGTCGAGCGGGTCCGCGAGGTGCTGCTGAACAAGGGGTTCCTGAACGCGCAGATCGGCCTCCCCTCGGTCGAACTCAGCGAGGATAAGAAATGGTTCTCCGTCAGATTTGCCATTTCGGAGGGCGAACCCTTCACCGTGTCCGAGGTCGGTTTTCGCGGGAACACGGTCTTTGAAGTGCCGGACTTGCGCGATGGGTTGAGCATTAAAGAGGGTGAAATTTTTCAGCGGGTCAAGATCCGCGATGAAATCACGCGCATTACCGATCTCTACGGAGCCAAAGGCTATGCATTCGCAGAGGTAGTTCCCAACGTCAACCAGAACGCCGAAGAACGGACCGCCAGCATCATCTTTAATATTAAGGAAGGGGAGATGATGCGGATCCGTCAAATCAACATCAACGGTAACGACAAGACGAAGGACAACGTCATTCGGCGTGAAATACGTGTCGATGAGCAGGACGTGATCGACACGCCATCGCTCAAACGGAGCTTTCAGCGACTCAACAACCTGAATTTCTTCGAGACGGTGGAAATCCTTCCGCAGCAGGTGGAGCCCGACAAGGTGGATCTCAACGTGCGCGTCAAGGAAAAGGCGACTGGACAGTTCAGCATCGGCGGCGGGTTCAGCACCCTCGACAAATTGATGGCGATCGCCGACATCACGGAAGGAAATCTTGGCGGGAACGGCTACCTCGGGCGTATCCGAGGTCAGTTGGGTCAGCAGCGGACGTTGGGTTTGATTACGTTCCGCAATCCCTATCTGAACGACTCGTTAACTTCGATGCAGATCGACGTCTACAAAAGTAATACCAACTACAACACCTATTACGAGAAGAAGTTCGGTGCGAGCCTTACCTTTGGCCGCTGGCTCTCGGAGTATGTGTCGGGCAGCATTAGTCTCGTGGCGGAGGAGTTGGACTACCAAGATCCGAACAACTACTGCCTTAGTACTGTTACTTTTAATAATTTTGTCTGCCGGCAGCTGGGATATCAGACTACGACCGGATTCCGCACCTCGGTGTTTCGCGATACCCGGGATTATTACCTGGATCCCCGAAGGGGAACGAGGATCGGCGGAGGTGTCGATTACGGCACGCCATATCTTGGTGGGACGAACAATTTTTACAAATACTACTTTGATGCAATCAAGTATACTCCCCTCCCGTACGACACGCGGTTTTCGCTGCGAGTAAGATACGGGGATGCGGAAGGCATTAAGGATAAGCCTGTTCCTCTCACCGAGCTCTTTTTTGTCGGAGGCATCAATACCATGCGCGGATTCGCATTCGGTCGAGCCGGACCGGTCAATCCGACCACATACTCCCTGCTCGGGGCGAACAAACAGCTGATCTTCAATAACGATTTCATCTTCACGATTTCGTCGGAGGCGAAGCTCAACGGAGTGATTTTCTTCGACTATGGCAAAGGGTTTGCCCAGGATGAGTCGGTCACGCTCAATTTGCGAAAAGCGGCCGGTATCGAAGGACGATGGATCTCTCCCTTCGGTCCGCTGCGGGTAGCCTACGGTATCAATCTGGAGCCGCGCACCGGTGAGCGAAAAGGCGTCTTCGAGTTCACGATGGGACAGATGTTCTAAGATGACGAAGGAGTTGACACTCGTGGAGTGCAGAGACTTGTGGCAACGCAACAAGGGGATCGCGACAGGATTCGCGACCGGTTGTCTCCTGGCGTTCTGGCTATTGACCCTGCCTGGATGTGCCGGTACTGGGCCACGCATTGAAGGAAAGATCGGTGTGGTCGACCCCGGAAGAGCGTTTAACGATACCACTGCGGGGAAAAGGGTGAAGGATACCTTGGCGGCCTTTTCGAAAAATCGGCAGGCCCTCATCGAGCTGGAGGAGAAAGAGCTCCGCCGCATGGAGGAGGACTTCGTCAAACAGGCCAGTGTGCTGAGTCCGACGGCGAAGAAAGAACGAGAGGATCAGTTTCGTCGGCGGATGGGCGAATACGAACGTAAGGTCAGTGAACTGAACCGTGAAGTACAGGAGAAACAGAAAGACGTGCTGGACGGATTTCGCGACAAGCTGGAGCTCGTTGTCGGGAGGGTCTCCAAACGGCTTGGTCTACAGGTGGTGATCGACAAGGGGAAGGGCGGACCGACCCTTTACAACGATGAGACGATCGACATTACGGGGCAGGTACTCGAAGAATTCAACCGCGAGTATCCGTGATGGAGAGCCGGCTCGGGGGCATGAAGTTGAAGGAGGGAGTGACTATGAAGGGGCGACGGCTGGGAGGTTGGTTGCTGGGTGTCATTGGATGGTGGCTGGTGATTATGTCGCAGGCGGTCGCGGCCGAGGCCATCAGGGTTGCGATCATCGATCAACAGCTTGTGATCGAAAAATCGAAAGCCGGCAAACGTGCGTTGGAAGAGCTCAAGTCCTACGCCTCGACCAGGCAGAAAATCATCAATGCCGACGATCAGGAGTTGAAAGAACTAGAACAGTCGATACAGGACAGCAAGCTGAGCGACGCCGCCAAGCAGGAAAAGCAGGGCCAGTTTCAAGCCAAGCTGGAAGCCTATCAACGCCGGTTGGCCGACTTTAACCGCGAGATTCAACAGAAACAGCGCGAGATGGTCGCCGAATACGCGAAGAAGGTGAGTGATGCGGCGCAGGTCGTCTCCCAACGGGAGGGATACACCGCCATCATCGATCGCGGAAACGACGCCATGATCAGGATCGTGATCTATCACCAGCCGGGCCTCGATATTACAGAGCAAGTGATCAAGGAGTTCGATCGACAGAACAAGTAGGGCTACGGTCCCTTTGGTCTATCTGGTTTATCCGGTTTGTTTGGTTGTCTGGAGTGGCCTTATCGGTTGCTCACGAAACTAACCAAGCAAGCTGATCACACCGTGTTGAACTGATTCATGTGAGGAGGCGTTGTCGATGGCTGTGATGGAGCAGGCAGAAATCCAATCGCTCTTGCCGCACCGGTTTCCGTTTTTGCTGGTCGATCGAATCCACGAGTTGGACCCCGATCGGCGCATTGTGGGCATGAAGAACGTCACGATCAATGAGCCGTTCTTTCAAGGCCATTTCCCGGGGCGTCCAGTGATGCCGGGAGTCTTGATCATTGAAGCGATGGCCCAGGTCGGTGGGATTCTCGCATTCAAATCACTCGGGAACGTGGCCCGGCCGGTGGTGTATTTGACGGGGGTCGACAACGCGAAATTTCGCAGGCCGGTGGTTCCCGGCGACCAGATTCGGTTTGAAATCGACCTCGTCAAAAAACGTGTCCCATTTTGGAAGATGCAGGGAAAGGCATTTGTCGGCACGGAGCTGGTGTGCGAAGCGGGCATCACGGCTATGGTGACGGAGGAGAAGGCTGGTGACGTGAATCGTTAAACGTAAATCGTGAAGAGAAAGTACACGACACATCGGCGACCGTCGAATAATGAATAATGATTAACGTGAACGGGAGGTATCGAGTGCAGATTCATCCGAGTGCCATCGTGCATCCGAAGGCGGAATTAGCCGCCGACGTGGTCGTGGGACCGTTTTGTCACGTCGGCGAGCACGTCAAGATCGGGAAGGGAACGAGGCTGATCTCTCACGTGAGTCTGGATGGATGGACGGAGATCGGAGAACGCTGCGAAATCTATCCTTTTGCGTCGATCGGGGGACCGCCGCAGCATTTGGGTTATAAGGGCGAACCGACCAAGGTTGTGATCGGCGACGACAATATCTTCCGCGAATATGTCACGGTCAACCGAGGGACGATACAGGGAGGCGGTGTGACCTCCGTCGGAAACAAGAATTTTTTGATGGCCTATGTCCATGTGGCTCACGACTGTCGGCTCGGCAATCATCTCATCATGGCGAACGCGGCCAGTTTGGCAGGGCATATCACGATCGGAGATCACGCTATAATCGGAGGCCTGAGCGGGATTCACCAATACGTCCGCGTCGGTGCCTATTCGATGGTCGGCGGTTGTTGTGCCCTCGGGCAGGATCTCCCTCCTTATATGCGTGCGGCCGGAGGGTACCGTGCACGGATGTACGGCCTGAATTCTGTTGGATTGCGCCGGCACGGGTTTTCTCCCGATCGTGTAGCAGTCTTGAAACGGGCGTACGATCTGCTCTTCCGCTCGGGGCACCGGACAGCGGAAGCCGCAAAATTGGCAAGGGTGGAATTCGTCGATCAACCCGACGTCATGACAGTCGTCGCGTTCATGGAGGGTACCAAGCGCGGAATCTGCCGGTCCGTCGAGCGTGATCGGGAGGATGAGGAGGATTAAGCGGGGTGTCTCGACCGCCTTACGCGAACAGCGGGCAACGCATCGGGCTCATCGCCGGCAACGGCCGGTTTCCCATCATCTTCGCCACCAACGCCAGACAACTCGGCTATCATGTGTCGGCGGTCGCCCATGAAGGCGAAACCGAGCCGGAGCTGGCCAATCACGTCGATCGGATTCAGTGGATCAAGATCGGCCAACTCAACAAACTCATTCAAGCCTTCAAGGAGGACGACATCAGCCAGGCCGTCATGTTGGGCGGTATCAAGAAGACGCACGTCTTTACGACGGTGCGGCCGGATTTTCGAGCACTGGCACTGGCTGCCAAGCTGGCGTTGTGGAAAGACGATGACATCCTTCGCGAGATTGCCGCCGAATTGGAACGGGAAGGGATCACGATCCGCGAGTCCACGTTCGGCCTTCAAGGGATCTTGGTCGAAGAAGGAACCTTGACCAGGAAAGGCCCCACGAAGAAGGAATGGGACGACATTCGTTACGGGTGGGAAGTCGCTCACGAGATCGGACGCCTCGACATCGGGCAATGTGTGGTGATCAAGGACCGTGTCGTGGTGGCGGTTGAAGCGGTGGAAGGTACCGATGCAGCCATCAAGCGCGGCGGAGAACTAGCACAGGATGGAGCGGTGGTCGTCAAACGTTCCAAGCCACAACAGGATTTACGCTTTGATCTTCCCGCCGTCGGGCCGCGTACGATCGAGGTGATGCAGTCGGTCAAGGCGTCGGTGCTGGCGCTGGAGGCGGGCAAGACCGTGCTATTGGATCGTGAGGTCATGCTCGAGAAAGCGCGCCAGGCCGGTATCACCGTCATCGGGATCGCATCGCTCGACGCGAGTCCCGAGTGAGCGACCGAATATGACACCGTTACGAGCGGGCGTCGTCGGAATCGGCCATCTGGGCCAGCATCATGCGCGTCTTTATGCGTCGCTTCCCGGGTCCCAACTGATCGGAGTGGTCGATCAGTTGCCGGAACGAGCGCAGGTGGTCGCGGAGCGCCACGGCGTGCGTCTGTTCCGGAACCTCGAGGAATTGTTGCCTCAGGTTGACCTCGTGAGCATCGCGGTTCCCACCTCGGCACATTATGAAGTGGCACGCCGGTGTCTGCTGGCGGGAAAACATGTGTTGGTCGAAAAGCCGCTCGCCGTGATGCCCAAAGAAGCCCGCGAGCTCGTGGAACTCGCGAAGGGGCGCAGCTGCCGACTGCAAGTCGGGCATAGCGAACGATTCAATCCTGTGATGCAGGTGATGCGGCCGCACATCGGGCGGCCGGTCTTCATCGAATGCCATCGTCTCAGCTCGTTCAGTGAGCGGGGGACGGACGTCGACGTAGTGCTGGATTTGATGATTCACGACCTGGATCTCGTCCTGTCCTTCGATCCCGGGCCGGTCGAAGAAATTCGCGCGGCCGGGGTGGCGGTGCTGTCGGCCTCCGTCGACATCGCCAATGCGCGCATCCAGTTCGGGAGCGGCTGCGTCGCCAATTTTACCGCGAGCCGGGTCTCAACCAATAAAATGCGCCGCCTGCGGGTGTTTCAGCCGGATCAGTATCTCTCGCTGGACTTTCAAACACGTCAGGGGATGATTTGCAGGCGCCAGACGAAGGCTGGCGAGCGTCCGACCGTGGTCATCGAACAAGTGCAAGGCGGGGACGAAGAGCCGTTGAAACTCCAGCTCGAATCGTTCCTGGACGCCGTTCGGACAGGGAAGAAGCCGGTGATCTCCGGCGAGGACGGAGCGGCCGCTGTCGACGTAGCGCACGATGTGTTGCAGGCGATCGCGACCTTTGCCTCACGTCATGGAAATCCGGATCGAACTTTGGGATCTGCAGACGACGCCAACCCTTCCGGTCGAAGATGAATCCGCTGGAGCTGATCACGGCGAGGCCGTTGCCCTTATGCCACGAATCCTGATTGTGACGGGCGAAGCCAGCGGAGACCTTCACGGGGCCAATTTGGCGAAAGCGATTATGGCGATGAATTCGACGGCGGAACTCGTCGGCGTCGGGGGGGCTGCGATGCGGGCTGCCGGTGTGGCCCTAGTCCCGGGGGTTCCGCAGCTGGACTTGGTGGGTCTCATCGGGGTTTCGGCCTTGGGCGCCGTTCTCCGGCGCATTCGCGCGATCAGGACGGTGCTCAAATCGCAGCCATGGGATCTCGTGGTGTTGATCGACAACCCGGGACTCAATTTTCACTTCGCCCGGGTGGCCAAGGCCGCCGGTCACCGGGTACTCTATTATATTGCGCCGCAAATCTGGGCCTGGCGGCCTCGCCGGATAAAGTGGATACAGCGACGTGTCGATCATGTCGTGGTCATTCTCCCGTTCGAGCACGACCTGTATCGCCGGGCGGGAGTCCGTTGTACCTTCGTCGGCCATCCGCTGCTCGATGCGGTGGCGCCTCAGTACGATCGAGCTGCGCTCCGGACAAAGTTCGGGCTGCATGAGGCCGGCCCTGTCGTCGGATTGCTTCCGGGAAGTCGGGCCGGTGAAGTCAGAAGCTTGCTCCCGGTTCTGCTGGATTCGGCACAGCGACTCATGGCGGCGAACCCGAAAACACAATTTCTCCTGGCACAGGCCTCGTCGATTGACGATAATCTGCTCCAGATGCATCTTCGTCACAGCCCCGTGCCGGTGCAGGTTGCATCCGATCAGGCGAGCGAGGTGATGGCCGCTTCTGATGTGCTCCTCGTGGCCTCGGGTACTGCGACTCTGCAAGCAGCTGTGGTGGGGACTCCGATGGTCCTGCTGTACAAAGTTCCGTGGCTGACGTACTGGCTTGGTCGCCTGCTGATTACGGTGCAGTGGATCGGATTGGTGAACCTTGTAGCTGGCCGGTCCGTCGTTCGGGAATTCATTCAGAGTGAGGCGACGGCCGAACGTATCACGGAGGAGGCGCTTCGTCTCTTGCGGGATCGGGCGGTCTATGATGAGATGAAGCGGGGATTGCGGGAGGTCCGAGAATCACTCGGAGAGCCGGGCGCGTCACATCGAACGGCGCAGGTGGTGTTGGCAGAATGTCGAGCGTAGATCATTTTTTCCGACTGCTTCGCTACGTGAGGCCTTATCGAGGCCGGTTCATCGGAGCTTTCCTCTGCTCCGGACTCGTCGCAGCCCTTTCGGCTGCCTATGCCTGGCTCGTTCGGCCCGTCCTCGACGGAATTTTCATCGACAAAAATGAGACGCTGCTGTTGGTGTTGCCCCTCGCCCTGTTCGGTGTCGCTGTGTTGAAAGCGCTCTTCAGTTACGGACAAACGTATCTGATCAGCTATGTTGGCAACCAGGTGATCACCGATATTCGGCAGGGACTGTTTGATCGGTTGATGCGATTGCCGATCGGGTTCCACGACTCGAATACGTCCGGGCGCTTGGTTTCCCGTGTGGTAAGCGATGTCAGTGTGATGGCCAATGCGGTATCCAACGTGCTTAAAGATATGTTTCTGAACGGGTTGACGTTTCTGGCGATGCTTGGGGTGATCTTTTATCAGAATTGGCAGATGGCCGGGTTGTCGCTGATCGTAATTCCGCTCGCGGCGTTTACGATGGTTCGGGTGGGGAAACGGCTTCGCAACCTTGCCACCCGCGGTCAGGAGCGGATGGGGGATATGGCGTCCACTATCCAGGAATCATTGGCCGGGATCCGCATCGTCAAAGCCTTTTGCCGTGAGGATGCCGAGTCGGAGCGGTTCAGGGCGAATAATCAAGCGTTCCTCTCCACGACGTTGAAATCCAATCAAGTGTGGTCGATCGGTTCCTCCTACATGGAAGTGATCGCAGTGCTCGGCGTCGCCGTGATTGTCTGGTACGGGGGCTACCTGGTGATTCAAGGAACCATGACGCCGGGGGCCTTCTTCTCATTCCTGACGGCGATGTTCATGGCCTTCACGCCGATCCGCAAGTTGTCCGGCTCGAACAATTCGATTCAGCAGGCGGTGGCGGCGGCGGAACGGGTCTTTGACGTCCTGGATCTCCCCACGGAACAGGATGCGGAGCGCGGGCGGTTGGAATTGCCGCGAATCACACGATCAATCGAGTTTCAAGATGTGACGTTCCACTACGAGGGGCATGGAATTCCGGCGGTGTCCGACATTGATTTGTCGATTCGCGCCGGCGAAATCGTTGCGCTCGTCGGCAGCAGCGGGAGTGGAAAAACGACGCTGGTCAATCTCCTGCCGCGGTTCTATGAGCCAACACTTGGGCGAATCCTTATCGACGAAGTGGACATCCAGTCCTACTCGCTCCAATCCCTCCGGGCGAAGATCGGGATTGTGTCCCAAGAGGTGGTGCTCTTCGACGACATGGTTCGCAACAATATTGCTTTCGGGCGACCGGGGGCGACGGACGAGGAGATTCTGCAGGCGGCTCGCCTGGCCTATGCGCACGAGTTTATCGAACGACTGCCGCAAGGCTACCGGACACTGGTCGGCGAGCGTGGCGTGAAACTGTCGGGCGGGGAGCGCCAACGTATCGCCATTGCCCGAGCGATCTTGAGGGATCCGCCGCTGCTGATTCTCGACGAGGCGACGTCGGCGTTGGATACGGAGTCCGAACGGGTCGTGCAGCAAGCGCTGGGCAATCTGATGAAAGGCCGCACGACCGTCGTGATTGCACACCGGTTGTCGACGATCCAGCGGGCCGACCGAATTGTTGTGCTTCATCGCGGCACGATCGCGGAAATCGGCACCCATGAGGAACTCTTGCGTCGGGACGGCCCCTACAAGCGGCTTCATGCGATGCAATTTCAGGATGTGGTGGAGTAAGACCGGCGTGGGGATTCAGGATGCGATGCGCCGATTCACGGCCTGGCTGAAACTGTCCGTCCTTCCTCCGGTCGGGGCGTCCATCATCCGTGGGATCGGACGGACCATGCGCCTTGACCAGCAGGGTCATGAACACGTGGATGCGCTCTATCGAGAAGGGCGGCACATCATTCTGGCGTTTTGGCACGCGCAGCAATTGATGATCCCATTCGGGTATCGTGGAACGGGCTCTCATGTGTTGATCAGTCAGCACCGGGACGGAGAAATCATTGCTCGCATTATCGCCCGATTCGGTCACCAGTCAGTCCGGGGATCGAGTACCAGGGGCGGAGCGAGGGCCATGAGAGAATTGATTCGATTGGGCCGATCGGGTGTGGATCTGGTCGTGACGCCGGATGGACCGAAAGGACCGAGAGAGGTTGCCAAAGTAGGCGTCGTCCAGCTTGCGAAGGCGACCGGCCTGCCGATCATTCCCTTGGCCTTCAGCTGCTCAAAAAAAAACTCTTCGCAAGCTGGGATCGGTTCATGGTCCCGTATCCATTCTCCCGGGGGGTATATTGCTGGGGCGCTCCCATCTGGGTGTCGCGAGACGCCGATGGCACAGCGCTGGAAACGGCGCGCCGGGAACTCGAAGCCTCACTGAACCAACTGACGATGCAAGCGGATCACGCCCTGGAGCTCTAGCAAGATGTTGAAAAGAGTTTGCCGCTCGCCCTCTTTCGACTTGGATACGATCAACAATGAACCAGGTAGAGGAGGCAGGCTGTTCAAAAAGGCCGTCCAGCAAGGCCGCAGCGAGCGAAGGGCCGAGGCGTACCCTCTGGGGTACGTTAAGGGTCTGAGCGATGCGAGAACAACGCTGGAGGACTTTTTCAACAGCCTGCTAGACCGCAATCATGTGGTACTTCCTCTATAACCTTCTGTTGCTGGTCGGATCACCAATCATCCTTGGGATCCTGTTGGCGAAAAAACGCTGCCGTCGCGGCCTGCTGCAACGGCTGGGGTATGAAAACGGTTTGTTTGGTTTGTCTGGTTTATTTCATTGGCTGAAACTCCGAGAACCTAACAAACCAAATCAACCAAACAAACCAGATCAATCCGATCAACCGCTTATTTGGGTTCATGCTGTGTCTCTCGGCGAAGTAGTGGCCGTAGTGCCGCTGGTGAAGGAATTGCGCCGGCGCCATCCGACCTATCGATTGATCGTGTCGACATTCACGGAAACGGGGCGAGAAGCCGTCGAGCAGCGATTGGCGGCCGTCGCAGAACATCGGTACGCGCCGTTGGATTTTCCCTGGATCGTGGAGCGAGTCATTCATCGCTGGCAACCGAGCCTCTATGTTTTCGTGGAGACGGAATTCTGGCCCAATCTACTCCGGGCGTTGCGGCGCCGAGGCGTGCCGACGGTTCTGGTCAACGGGCGCCTCTCCACACGATCCTATGCGCGTCAACAATGGGGACCGGTACGATCGTTCTACCGGGCGATGCTCCGGATGGTCAGCCTTTTTCTCATGCAATCGGACCGTGATGTCGAGCGGGTGATTTCGCTAGGAGCCGATTCCCGGTTCGTTCGACGGACGGGGAATATCAAGTTCGATCAGCCGGCGACAGAGCCATCGGGGTCTGCAATCACGCGGTCCGATATTGGAGTAGGGGAGCATGAGCAGCTCCTGGTCGCCGGCAGCACGCATCCGGGCGAAGAAGAGGCGATTGTCACCGCCTACCATCAGATTGTGAAAGTCTGTCCATCCGCGGTGCTCTTGCTGGCACCGCGCCATATCGAACGTGTAGAACAAGTCGAGGCGATGCTCCGATCGCAGGGGACGACGGTGCAGCGGCGCAGTGCCGTTCTCAAGGGCAGCGCAGTGGCCAGCGGCCCGCGCGCGGTGATTCTCGATACGAGAGGTGAACTCGCGTCGCTGTATCGGGAAGCGGCCGTAGCGTTCGTTGGCGGGACTCTGGTTCCAATCGGTGGGCATAATTTATTGGAACCGGCGGTGTGGGCCAAGCCTGTGCTTTTTGGACCCTACACGGACAACTGCGCTGAGATCGCCGACTTGCTCAGCCGGGGTGGAGGTGGGGTGCGCGTGATTGATGCGGCGACATTGGCTCAGCAGGTCATACGAATTCTCAACCATCCCGATGACGGAACGCAGATGGGGCAATTGGCGCAGCACGTGATTCGACAAAACCAAGGTGCGTTACAGCGTAGCCTCGATGCCATCGAAACTCTGCTCGCGCCGGATCAAGCACACGACGGATCCTCTCTCGAACGCCGGACGGTTCCTCTCATGGTGGGACGTTAGCGAACGGTGTTCACGCCTGGTACAGAAGTCCGATGGTGGCTGCTCTGGGCTGCGATACCATACGGGTTTGTGATGTGGCTACGCGCCCGCTGTTACGAACATGGCTGGTTCGTCCAGCGAAAGCTTCCGATCCCGGTCATCAGCGTCGGCAACCTGACCTTGGGTGGAACGGGAAAAACGCCGGTCGTGATCCTGCTGACCGAATGGCTGCTGGCTCAAGGCCGGCGTGTGGCTATCCTCAGCCGTGGATATCGGCGGGCGAGCCGGCAGCCGTTTCTTTTGGTTTCTGACGGGGCGCGGCTGTTGGCGGGGCCGCTCGAGGCGGGTGACGAACCGTTCCTGATCGCACGACGTTGTCCCAAGGCGATCGTTGCGGTCGGGGCCGATCGCTATGCGTTGGGACGATGGGTATCGGATCGACTTTCTGTCGACTGTTTCCTGCTCGACGACGGGTTTCAGCATCTGAAGCTCGTTCGGGATGAAAACATCTTGTTGATCGATGCGACGGATGCCCAGGGGTTACAAGCGGTCGTACCGGCCGGCCGGTTGCGGGAGCCGTTGGGTGCAGTCGGTCGCGCGATGGCGGTGCTGATAACCAGAGCCGATCACCAGGCCGATGTCGACGGGGTGCTCGCGCACCTGCGCAAGTTAAGACGGCCGTTGCCGGACGTGGCACATATTGTGTTCAAACCTGAGGGGCTCACGTCCGTGACGACGCAGGAATGGCGTGATGGTTATTGGTGTACCGGAAAGACCGCGGTCTTGTGCAGTGGGGTCGGACACGCCCGATCGTTCCGGTCTGTTGCAGAGACGATGGGCTTGCGAGTTCTTGAGGAGGTCCTGTTCCCGGACCATCACGCTTATACGGCGGCTGAGGTGCAAAGGGTTCGCATCACCGCGCAGACTGCGCAAGCTGAACTCATCGTCACGACTGAAAAAGACGCCGGCAAGCTCGCGGCTCTCTTGAAGCCGGGAGATGCTTGGTGGGCGGTGCGGCTCTCCACACAGGTGTCGGTGGGAGAAGAAAAACTTCGTCAGCGAATCTTGAACTGTACCAAACCGAATCGGGTGAATGCCTGTGCGTCATGAGAGGGTTCAACGACTGCTCGTGCGCGGGCCCAATTGGCTCGGCGATGCGGTGATGTGCGAGCCGGCGCTGCGAGGGTTGCGGAGGATGTTCCCCGACGCCGATATCTCGTTGCTCGTCAAGCCGGGCGTTGCGGAACTTCTGATCGGCCATCCAGCTGTGAATCAGATTCTGGTCTACGACGAGAAGGGGAAACATGCCGGGTTCTCGGGTAAATGGGCGTTAGCCGGCCAACTACGTCGGCAGCGGTTCGACCTGGCGGTCCTCTTCCAAAACGCGTTCGAAGCGGCGCTGCTCGTGTGGCTCGCCGGAATTCCCCGTCGATACGGCTATGCGACCGACGGCAGGAGTGTCCTGCTGACTGAACCGATTGCAGCACCGGACACACGAGCGCACCTTCATCAAGTTCACTACTATTGGAATCTTTTACGACCGCTGGGGCTCCACGGTGATCCTCCTGCGCCGGAACTGTTCGTTTCGGAGACGGAACAAGATGCCATGGCCCGACGACTCGGTGAGCATGGCATTGACAAGTCCACGTTTGTGATCGGCATCAATCCCGGATCCATATATGGGGGGGCCAAACGGTGGCTGCCGGATCGTTTCGCCGATACAACGGAGCGCCTTGGTCAGACGGTTCACCAATCCCATGCGAGGGATGTGGCGGTGATGATTGTCGGGGCCAAAGGAGAGGAGGCGCTGGGCAATGAAATCGCTTCGCGCCTGACTCATCGAACGGTCGTCCTGTCCGGTGCCACGACCATCCGCGAACTGATGGCGGCCGCGAAACGCTGCAGCCTCCTGCTGACGAATGACACGGGGCCGATGCATATTGCGTCGGCCATGCAGGTACCGGTTGTGGCGATCTTTGGCTCGACGGATTGGCGAACCACGTCGCCTGACAGCATGGCTCATACGATTGTTCGCCACCCCGTCGATTGTGCTCCGTGTTTGTTGCGGGAGTGTCCGATCGATCATCGCTGCATGACCGGGGTGACGGTGGATCAAGTGTATGAGGCGGCGGTGAAACAGCTAACGCCTAGCCATCAGCTATCAGCTACCAGCCATCAGCCGTCGGAGGATACACATCCCGCGTCACGCGTCACGCATCACTCGGTCCTTCAAGGAGTGACCGTCTTTTTCGATCGTGACGGGACACTGAACTATGATCCTGGATATCTCAAATCAGCCGCGGAACTGCGGTTATTACCCGGTGTCACGGCAGCGTTGGCACGTTTGAAGGCGGCCGGCGCCCGCCTCGTCGTTGTCACAAATCAATCGGGGATCAGTCGAGGCTTCCTGACGTTGAAAGATTTGGAAGCGATTCATGCACGATTGCAAGGGATCTTGGAGCAAGAAGACGCAGCGCTCGATGCCATCTATTTTTGTCCCCATCATCCTGACGACGGATGCCGATGCCGAAAGCCCGGTACTGCGATGGTGGAGCGGGCGGTTTCGGAGCTACAGCTCGATCTCAAGCGGTCGTACGTCGTCGGCGACCATATACGGGATGTGCAGTTGGCACGGAATATCGGTGCCACGGCCGTCCTTCTTGCATCAGGGCAGGTCGATACCCAAGCATTGGAGATTCTGAAGGCAGAAGGGGCAGAGCCGGATGTCATCGTGGCCTCGATGGCCGACGCGACCGAATGGATTCTCGCTGACGCCACGGCGTCTTGATCCCGAGACACGTGCTCCATAACAACGCTTCTGAAATTTCTTCTCTGAGAACACGTTTAGCCTGCAGCTTATTCTGAAAGGGCCCGCCGATAAACCTGATCGAGGCGATCAAGCATCCGGTCGATCGAATAATGTTCCGTAATGTGGCGATGAGCGTTTGCACCGAGCGTACGGCATAAGGGACCATTGTCGAGGAGTTCTTCGATGCGCTTGGCAAGGGCATCGCTATCCCGTGGGGGAACAAGCAAACCGGTTTGTCGATCGATGACGACGTCCGGGATCGACCCTGCTGTAGTCGAAATGACGGGCAATCCCACCGCCATTGCTTCGATCAAAACCTGCGGAATGGTATCTCCCTCGACCGACGGGATGACGAAGAGATCGAGCGATCGGAGCACATTGAGCAGGTCGGGGCGAAATCCAAGCATTCTGACGTGACCCTCCACGTGCGCCTGCGCTATCTGGTTTCTCAAGGTGTCTTCTTCCGGGCCTTCGCCGACGATGAGGAATGTCACGTCCTTCACGCGTGGAATCAGCTGGGCCGCGGCTTCGATCAAATAGCGATGTCCTTTATAGGAACGAAGGTAGGAGACGATGCCGATGAGGCGGTGACTGGAGGATAACCCCAACTCGGTTCGTAAATCCCGTTCAGGGGGACCTGGTACATGGCGTGCGAGGTCGATCCCGATCGGGAACGCGTCGACTCGCTCCGGCTCCAGGCCATCCCGCTCCACGAGATCTCGATAGGTCGTTTGTCCCCCGGTTCCGATGACATGGTCAAAGAGGTGCCGATAGAGGATGCGAGTCGGAAGGTTACGGTTCAATGGTGATGATATATGCCGGCTCTTGATAACCCTGATGCGAGGGTACACCAATCGTGCTGACACGGCGCCCAGCCAACTATCCCGTGAGCTGTTCACGTGGAGGATATCCGGCCGTTCCTTTCGAAGGACCTTGCGAAAGCCGAGCAGCCCAGCAAAAGTGAGCCTCCGCATCGGCAGAGACGTCGAGCGTAAGCCCCACCGCGCTGCAAGTTGTTCGATCGAGGACCCAGGATGAACCAGCAACAGCACATCGTGCCCCCGTTTTTTCAGGCCCACTGCCTGCCTTACAATGGCAAGTTCCTGGCCGCCTTTCCCGGGTGAGGACTCCGACATCACAATCTTCATCGAGCTAGGCTTCCAATCATTCGATCAGTTAATGCATAGAACCGGGCGATGCTCATCATTACACTCCTGCCATCTCCTTCGGCTTTACCGTCGATTTCCTAGGATTGGCGTAGTCGTGCGTGTTCTGACTGGTGGAGAGTCGATGATGAAGCTGTGCACTCAACCTCGAGGTTTACGATATCGTGTTCAACTTGAATTTAGAACCGATCGATCTCACTTTATCTGTTGGGATTGAAGGGAGTCAATAAACGGAAATGACATGGGAAATTGCCGTTGACCTTCCT
The DNA here is from genome assembly GCA_035623075.1 of Nitrospiraceae bacterium. Taxonomy (NCBI): domain Bacteria; kingdom Pseudomonadati; phylum Nitrospirota; class Nitrospiria; order Nitrospirales; family Nitrospiraceae; species Nitrospiraceae bacterium. The sequence goes on from DASPUC010000020.1 coordinate 24,647, forward strand.
CCTTTAAACCAGGCCAGCGGCGGAACTAGGCTCGCTGGCCAGACAAGGGAGGAGCGATGGTACGGAAACTGTACACCGTGGAAGAGATCGTTGGGCATCTGCACACATTCAAGATTGAGATGGGCAAGGGGGTAGCGGTGCGCGATGTCTGTCGGAAACTCAGGATAACGGAACAAAGTTCCGGGACGAGTTGCTTAACGGGGAATTCTTCTATACGTTGCGGGGAGCGCAGGTTGTCATTGGCTGCTCGCGGCCGGCGTATAATCAGGTCCAGCTCCACAGTGCCTTGGGCTATCGGCCTCCGGCGCCTGACACCATCGTTCCGCAAGTGGTGTGTGCACGACTAACTGAGAGGGTGGCCTAACAACTGGAGGGAGTCAAGAGACGTATGCGTCTCGGCGTTTCAACCGACGAGAATAATAGTGGCATGTTCAAGTTGCCTGAGCTTGATACAGGAGATCAATTCTTTGATTTCAAGGGACTTAGAGCCGGTCCAAAGGGAAAGCAATTTGCTACCTACGGAGAATGTCGTGCATCTCTCTAAGAACCTGACAAACTGGCTGTGCCGCCATCCTCACTTAAGTATGCTGCTGATCAATGGCGTGCTCCTCATGTTTCTTGCCCTTGGGGTCGAGTTTAGCTTGCGAGGGCTTGCCTTTAGCTATACTAAAAAACCTGACGGTCTGGTGGTGGCAGACACCTTTCACGTAAATGAGCATGGGCTATTCGTGGCCAACCCTGCGTCTGCGGAGTTTAAGCGTTCCGGTATCGAGATCAACAAAGACGGGTTTCGTTCCCCTGAATTCGACGCGGCCCAGCTTGCTGGACAGCAGGAAACATCGGTGGTAATTCTCGGCGACTCGTTCACCTGGGGTGCAACGGCTGTCCCGCTTTCGCGATCATTTCCGGACATGCTTCGTACCGAAGGCTACATAATTCATAACCTTGGCATTCCTGGTACTGGCCCTCTTCAGTACCGCAGCATGGCTGACGTATATCTGCCGCGACTGAAGCCAGACGTGGTAGTCGTGGCGCTGTATCTCGGCAATGACATCTTGACTACACAGTGGGAACCACCTCCTGGTCGACCGCTCTATTATGTGATTGAAAATGGGGATTGGATCACACCGTTTGACGAGAACGGCGAGTATATAGAAGACGTTGAATCAGCCTATGAGTACTATCACAATAAATTTGGAAGGGCGCGTCGGCTTTTGCGAGAAACTGCAACAGGGACATTAGTTTTGAAGATGGTGCGGCGTATAATGACATGGACTTACAAGGGGCAAGCCGCATCTGTCACTATGGTGTTCCAAACGCTCAGTCCTCCCGATGCGCATCCGTTAATACGGTATGCACACAGCTATATTGAACTCGGCAAGATTCGAAATCTCGCTGAGAAGCTCGGCGCCCGTTACTATACCCTTGTGATTCCTGCGCTGGGTGAGGGCTGTCTTACGTCAAAAGATTTCAGTCTGGAAGTACAGCGTGACGCCCTGAGAGAGTTCCAGCCGGTGTATGTGGAGCTATCAGACCATCACTATAATGGCGTTCCTGACTGTCATCTGAATAATGAAGGGCATGCCGTCGTGGCCCGAGCCATCATGAAGCTGTTGGATCGCGGTCTATAAGGGAGCTCTTAGTTCAAAACGAGTTGTCTTTGATCTCTCCGACAGTTCATCTTAATCCTCAATCAAGTTTCCGGGGATTGGGTCAAAACTTTTCTGCCCTGCTCCACATGAAGTTCAAGATGTTAACATTGTATGGAGTGTGACCTGCCCCCTGTAGTTGTACAATCTTCAATGTGATCTAGGTGCCCCGCTCCGTAGGCCCCACGGGTGCCGACGGATTATGGTCCAAGGTACCATGCCTCCGAATCCGGTTAAACGTGTGTCGCCATCCTTCGACAAGCACCTAGACCTCCGACAGTGCATCAACGAGCTCTCGATCCAACAGTTCATCCCTTAATCTTGTTCGGTGTTGTCAAGGGTCTGGTAAACTTGGACGCCGAAGTGGCCCTTGTCAGGGCCACTTCGGCTTCACGTAATTTGGCAAGAATCTGTTCGACAGTAGGACACGGTCGTGGCGTACGCCCCTCCTTTCGGCCCGACCCCCACAGAGAATGGGGACCTATTTAGGGGGCTAGGTCACTCATTTCACCCCGTACCGCTCAATGCATTACCACTCTCGACAGGAGTTTATTCGTCGGGTCGCAAGGAGCGCCTACAGAAGATATCTTTCTGAGAGGGTTGACATTTTCGGTAAAACAGTTTGGAAGGGCAAAAACCTCTTTGATTTTCCAGGTTTTAATTAGCCCTATGACGCAAAATTCAATGTGGCGTACTTGAGCTGCTTTCATCCCTTCCGTTTAGAGATCTAGCTTTCGTTGCCCTCGGCCGGCGAAAGAATTTTCCTTGACTCGTAGCTCATTGTATGTTCATATTCTGAACATCCCATGCAACTATCGGAAAAATCATGAATCTGCAGGGGCAGCGAGACCTCCTCCTGCTTTCAGAAGTTGAACGGGATGCGCATGTGACGCAGCGCTCGCTCGCGTCAAAATTGGGTGTAGCCCTTGGTCTGACCAACCTCTATCTCAAGCGGCTGGCCCATAAGGGCTATATTAAGATTTCCACAATCCCTCCGCACCGCATCCGGTATCTCCTGACACCGCAAGGCATGGCTGAGAAGTCGCGCCTGACCTACCAATATATGCAGTATTCAATTACCCACTATCGCGATATGAGGACGAGGCTTCGCGGCACGCTGACAGATGCCATAGGAGATGGTGTCGCACGTGTCGTCATCTATGGGACGGGTGAGCTGGCGGAAATGGCCTATCTCTCGCTGAAAGAAATGAATCTGACCCTTGTCGGATTCATCGACGACAAGGGGCAAGACAAGTTCCTGTCCTACCCGGTCTGCGCCCCTGACCTGGTCGGCAGGTGGGATTTCGATGCGGTGTTGTTGACGGATTTGGAAAACGGCGAGAAACATCGTGAGATCCTCGGGCGGTACCTTGAGCCCGAGAAAAAGATCCTCACGCTGAGTCTTGTCGCCTGAGCGGAGCGAGAGTCGCCCCGGTTTTTGTGATCACTGTAAGTGAAAGGGCGAAGCTATATCTGAATCAGGTTTATCTGGTTGCTGGTTTGTCTAGTTGTTCTGGTTCATAACGCAAAACCAAACAAACCAGAAAAACCAGTCCTATGAAGATAACGCGGTTCGAAGATCTTGATTGTTGGAAAGAAGCCAGGCTACTCACCCGACAGGTGTATGAGGCAATCGAACAGAATCCTCGCTGGCAAAAAGAGTTCCGGTTTTGTGGGAAAATTCAAAGTGCTGTGGGGTCAGTAATGGCCAATATAGCAGAAGGGCTCGTTCGTCGGTTTAACAAGGAATTTGTGCAGTTTCTGTTCATCGGCATGTCTTCATGTGCCAAAGTTCAAAGCCATCTGTACATCGCGCTTGATCAGGGGTATCTGTCAAAGGATTCTTTTGAGTCGATCTACGGGCAGGCCGGCCGAACCTCAAGAATTATTTCCGGCCTCATCAAGTACCTTCGCATCAAGCAGGCCAAACCAACCAAACAAGCCAGATGAACCAGATAAACCAGATAAACCAATCAAACCATCTCCGCTGGTATGCATTGCGGACCAAGTCGCGGCATGAAAAATTGGTGCGTGATCGGCTGGAGAAGCAGGGGATCGAACCCCTCCTGCCGACGGTCAAGCGCCTCAGCCAGTGGAAAGATCGGAAGAAGGAAATCGAGGTCCCGCTCTTCTCCGGCTATTGCTTCGTGCGGTTTGGGTCTCAGCAGAAGCTGCCGGTTCTCAAAACCATCGGCGTCGTCGAGGTCGTCGGCGGTGGGAAGCGGCCTGAACCGATCCCGGACGAAGAGATCGCCGCGCTCCAGACGCTCATGACCAGCGTCCTTCCCTATGATCCGCATCCGTACCTGCATGAAGGCATGATGGTCGAAGTCGTCCGAGGGCCGCTTCAAGGAGTGCATGGGATTCTCTTGCGCAAGGAGAAGCGCCACCGGCTCGTGTTGGGTGTTCGGCTGATTCAACAGGCTGCGGCGGTAGAAATCGACGTGAACGATGTCCGGCCTATCTAGGCAACCAATTCAACTCACCCCCCTCAAACGTTGACAGTCGATTCTTTCATTGTTCTGGCGAAAAATCCGGACCAGAGGCAAGTTGGACTGATGGTGTCAATCCTTGAGGTCCAGATATCCCGGTGGGGACCAACCGCTACGATGTCCAACATTCGCCGGGGGTTTGATCATGAGTAGTGCGCATAGCGGAAGTGTGCCTCGTGTGGCGGTTGTCGGGGCCGGCTACTGGGGCAAGAATCTCGTCCGCAATTTTCAGAGTTTACATGCTTTGGGTGCGGTTTGTGACAGCGATCCGGAGCGGTTGGAATCTTTCAAGCAACAGTATTCGTCGGCAAGCATGTTCAGCGCCTATTCAGATGTGTTGCGAGATGAGACGATTCGGGCCGTGGCGATCGCGACGCCTGCTGAAGCACATACACGAGCGGTGAGAGAAGCATTGCTGGCCGGGAAAGATGTCTTCGTTGAAAAGCCGCTTTGCCTCTCTGTCGAAGAAGGGGAAGAACTCGTCGGTCTGGCGAAAAAGAGGGGTCGGATTCTGATGGTCGGACACCTGCTCTGGTATCACCCGGCCGTGCTGAAGTTGAAGGAGCTCATTGCTGCGGGAGAGTTGGGAAGAATCCAGTACATCTACTCCAATCGCTTGAATCTCGGGAAGATTCGCCGCGAAGAAAATATTCTGTGGTCGTTTGCTCCTCATGATATTTCGGTCATTCTCGGTCTCCTCAATGAAACGCCGGACGGAATCCGCGCGCAAGGCGGAAACTACCTCCACCAACAGATCGCCGATGTGACGATCAGCCTGCTGTCTTTTCCAAGCGGAGTGAAGGCTCATATCTTCGTCTCCTGGCTGCATCCGTTCAAAGAGCAAATGTTGGTGGTGGTCGGGGATCGAAAAATGGCGGTGTTCGATGATCTTGAAAAAAAGGACAAGCTTGTCTTGTATCCCCATTCGATCGATTGGAAGAATTATATTCCAATCCCCAACAAGGCCGATGCTCAACCGGTCGAGCTCGATACGCAGGAGCCTCTTCAAGCCGAGTGCCAGCATTTCCTGGACTGCGTGGTGTCCCGATCACGCCCCAGAACAGATGGGGAAGAGGGACTGAGAGTGTTGTCTGTACTTCAACGTTGCCAGGAAGCACTGGAGAAAGAAGCGACCCGACTGGCCAAAACGGAAGCGCGATCGCGTCAGCAGCTCTATTTCATTCACGACTCGGCCTGCGTGGACGACGGAGTGGAAATCGGCGAAGGGACCAGCATCTGGCACTTTTCTCATGTGCTCAAAGGGTCGCAGATCGGGAAGCATTGCAAGATAGGCCAAAACGTCGTTATTGGCCCGAAGGTAAGGATCGGCAACGGCGTCAAGATTCAAAACAATGTATCCGTGTACGAGGGAGTGACGCTCGAAGACTTCGTTTTCTGCGGTCCCTCGATGGTCTTTACCAACGTCTTCAATCCCCGCAGCGAAATTCCGCGTATGACGGAGCTCAGGCCGACGCTCGTCAAACGTGGAACCACGCTGGGCGCAAATTCAACCATTCTGTGCGGAATTACAATCGGTCAATACGCATTCATCGGAGCAGGAGCCGTCGTCACGAAAGATGTACCCGATCATGCACTCGTCGTCGGGAACCCAGGCCGAGTGACTGGTTGGATGTGTAACTGTGGGGTGAAGCTTCTGGTGAAGGGGAAGAAGGCGAGCTGTCCGACCTGTGGGAAGCATTACCTATCCGGCAAGACGGGGATGAAGGCGGTCTAACAAAAAAGAAGGAGAGCTTCATGGGAGTTCCGCTTCTCGATTTGAAGGCACATCACGAGCCGCTCCATAAAGAAATCATGGATGCCTTGGAGCAGGTTTTTCGGAGCCAGGCGTTCATTCTGGGGCCGGAGGTGACAAAGCTGGAAGAACGAGTGGCGACCTATTCCCAAGCTGGATACGGCATCGGAGTGTCGTCCGGGACAGATGCGCTCCTTCTCGCGCTGATGGCGATCGGGGTGGGTCATGGGGACGAAGTGATCACGACACCATACTCCTTCTTTGCGACAGCAGGAGCGGTTGCTCGCCTTGGCGCCAAACCGGTCCTCATCGACATTGACCCAAAGACATACAACATTGATCCAGCGAAGATTCGCGGCGTGATCACATCCAAGACCAAAGCCGTAATTCCGGTCCACCTCTATGGGCAATGTGCCGATATGGCGCCGATTCTCGACATCGCTCAGCGGCACAACCTGAAAGTCATCGAAGATGCGGCCCAAGCCATCGGGGCGGAATACCGCGACGGTCGGCGAGCCGGCAGCATGGGGACGGTCGGATGTCTCTCCTTTTTCCCGAGCAAGAACCTTGGATGTCTAGGAGATGGGGGGATGGTCGTGACGAATGATCCCGATCTCTCGGAGCGAATGAGAGTGCTGCGCGTTCACGGAGGAAAGCCGAAATACTACCACAAGGTGATTGGAGGCAACTTCCGGATCGATACGATCCAGGCCGCCGTGCTCAACGTGAAACTGAATTATTTGGATGAGTGGACGAGAATGCGTCAGGAGAATGCCCGACGCTATGAAACACTGTTCCAGCAGAGTGGATTAGTGCAAAAGGGAAAAGTGCGACTGCCGGTGCCTGTCTATCGAGATTCGGGCAGCAAGCACTACCACATCTACAATCAATTCGTGCTGCGGGTCGACAAACGGGACGACTTGATGGCATTCCTCAAGCAGAACGGGATCGGAACAGAAATCTATTACCCGGTTCCGTTTCATTTGCAAGAGTGTTTCCGATACCTGGGGCATAAGGAAGGAGACTTTACGGAATCGGAACATGCAGCCAAAGAAACCTTGGCCATCCCGATCTATCCCGAACTGACTGCGGCGCAGCAGGAAGAGGTTGTGGCAGCGACGAGCAAATTCTATGCGTGAAAGCAGGTTTGCGGTGTATGAATACCTGCGAGTCAAGGAGCGTTTGTCTATGCTTCTCCCACCTAGAGATTGGATCAGAACGGCTCACCATGAAAATGTCTAAAGAGGCACAAGACGGTAATCCTCCATCGGTGTTGTTGGAGTGATTAGTGGTGGACGGTGGCCTGAACCGATCCCAGACGAAGAGATCGCCCCCCGCTCCAGACGTTGATGATCAGAGTCCTGCCGCACGATTCCCATCCTTATTTCCACGAGAGCATGATGGTCCCAGTCATTCGCGGTCCGAAAGAGGCGAGGGGGTATTCTTCAACAGAAAGAGAATCGAGATCATCTGGTGCTTGGTGTTCGTCTCAATCAATAGGCTGCCATGGTCGCAATCGACGTCCGTGACGTAGTGCCGATATGAGACCTTCTGTTAAAGCATTTATTCAGGCCCGCATGTCCTCGAAGCGATATCCGGGGAAAGTACTGGCCCCGTTTCGAGAAGAACCGTTGATTCGCCACGTTGTCCGGGCAGCGGAAGCAGTGCTCCTCCGCCGCAATGTGGTGGTCGTGACGAGCACGCATGTAACGGACGATCCGCTAGCCTCCTATCTACAATCGGTTGGTGTGCAAGTATTTCGAGGCCCGCTCGACAATGTGCTGCAGCGATTTCTCCTGTGTCTGCGCGACCATCCATGTGACTGGGTGTTCCGGATCAACGGTGATAGTCCCTTGCTGTGGCCAGAGTTAATTCAGATTTTTATGCGAGAGGCTGAGCAGTTCAGCGGGGATGTCATGACGACGATCTTCCCGCGAACTTTTCCAAGGGGACAAAACTTGGAACTGATCGGCGCCCACGTCTTAAGAGAGCTTGCCGGGGAACCACTGACTTCGGAAGATTTAGAACATGTCACACCTTATGTCTATCGTCATCCCGAGCGGTACAGGATTACCAACATTGAATCTGGTGACGCGCGGCTGAGCGAAACTAGCCTAGCAGTGGATACGATCGAAGACTTCCGACGGTTGGGCGCGCTGACGACGAGTGATCTCCAGCACCTCTTGCCACCTGTTCTTTCGTCACGAGTACTCTCATGAACACCACCATGGCTGGGAACGCTAGCCGATGAACGTACCACGACAGATTCCGTTCGCCAGGCCATGGATCACAGACGAGGACAGAAAAGCCGTGATGGAAGTCCTCAATGGCCATATTCTAACCCATGGTCCCCAGTGCAAGTCGTTCGAGCAGGAATTCGCGGAATTTGTGGGTCACGGGGCTCATTGCATCTCGGTGAGTTCCTGCATGGCGGCACTCCACCTGGCTTACCTTCACTTCGGTATCGGACCGGGGGACGAAGTGATCGTGCCGGCGCAAACACATACCGCGACCGTGCACGCAGTCGAATGGGTAGGAGCCAAACCGGTGTTCGTGGACTGTGATCCACGCACGGGCAATGTCACGGCTGCGGCGGTCGCAGCCTCGGTCACGTCCAAGACGAAAGCGCTCTCAGTCGTTCACTTCGCCGGGATTCCCTGTGAGATGCCGGCAATCATGAAAATTGCCGCGGGGCGTGATCTGAAGGTGATCGAAGACTGCGCGATCGCGCTTGGGGCGCACTACGCGGGGCAGCATGTGGGGCTGTTCGGCGATGTCGGTTGTTTTTCGTTCTATCCGGTGAAGCATATGACTACGGCCGAGGGAGGGATGTTTGTGACTCGTCACGGAGCCGTAGCGCAGGCCGTCGGCCGCCTCCGCGCGTTCGGGGTCGATCGGACGCATAGTGAGCGGTCGCTGCCGGGAATGTACGACGTGCCGTCGCTGGGGCTGAACTATCGGATGAGCGAAATGCAGGCCGCCCTTGGACGTTCCCAATTGCAGCGCATGAAGATCGGGCTGGAAAAACGAGCCGCGCTGTTTGAACGGTATCGGCGGTTATTGGAGCCGATTAAGGGAGTCCGATTGATCGATTCAGTCGACCCTAAAGCCGCCTCGAGCCACTATTGCGTCAGTCTGGTATTCGAACCACCCTACGCGGTGAAGCGTGACGAGATTGTCATGCGGCTCAATGCGGCCGGAATTGGAACGAGTATTTACTATCCCCAGCCAGTTCCGAGAATGACGTTCTACAGGAAGAAGTATGGCATCGAGCCATCGAAGTACTCGATCGCCTCTCAACTCAGCGACCATTCCGTGGCACTGCCCCTGGGGATGCATGTCGAGAATGCGGATGTCGATATGATTATCGCGACCCTGGCGGAGATCTTGAAATCGCCCAGCTGACTGAAGGAGGGCAGACGTGATTGAGTTACGGGGACGAAAGATTGCCTTGATTGGTGGAGCTGGTTTTATCGGACACAACCTAGCGTTGACTCTCTCCAGATTAGGCGCCGAAGTGCACGTAGTCGATAGCCTCCAAGTTAATAATCTGGGAGCGTTTTCTAATTCGCATGATGATCAGAACAAGTCACTTTACCTGCACCTTATTAACGAACGGTTGCGACTGCTCACAGAGGCCGCAATCCCATTGCATGTGGTCGACGCCCGTGATTACCAAGTGTTATCTCGTTGCCTGAGCGACATGAAGCCAGAAACGATTGTGCAACTGGCGGCCATTGCCCATGCTAATCGAGCAAACAAGGATCCGTTCAATACCTTCGATCACAGTTTCCGGACGTTAGAGAATGCCCTGGACTGCGCGCGCGGACAGGATCGGCATTTCATTTATTTTTCATCCTCTATGGTTTATGGAAATTTCGACGGCGGCGCGGTTTCCGAAGATCAACGGTGTGAGCCGCTCGGCATCTATGGTGCTCTGAAGTACGGGGGTGAAAAATTGGTCATCGCGTATAATCAGGTATTTGGACTCTCTTACACCATTGTCCGTCCATCCGCTCTCTATGGGGAGCGTTGCGTGAGTCGGCGAGTCGGGCAGGCATTTATTGAAAATGTTTTACGTGGACTCCCGCTCAGCGTTAATGGAGATGGCGGAGACGCGCTAGATTTCACGTACATCGAGGATTTAATTCAGGGACTAGTGCTCTGCATGGTGAAGGATGAGGCTCGGAACCAAATTTTCAATCTCACATTTGGCGGATCGAGGACCCTGAAACAGATGATCGATATCGTCCGGGCCGAGTTTCCCGACGTGCCGGTCAATTACCAGCCGCGAGACAAATTGATGCCCGAGCGCGGAACCTTATCGATCGAAAAGGCCAAGCGGTTGCTTGGGTATGAACCGCAGTTCCCGCTTGAAAAGGGGTTCCGGCGCTATATCGAATGGTACAAGAAATTGGCAGAGGAACAACCCCGATTTTTCTCTCCGGCCGCGTCAAAAAATTAAGAGCACCAAAGTTTATTTATGAAGTTATTCGGAAAGGATTTGGATCACGAGGTCCTTGTGGTCGGCGAAATCGGCGTCAATCACGAGGGCGACGTCGAGGCGGCGGCCAAGTTAATTCGGCTGGCACACGAGGCCGGAGTCGATGCCGTCAAGCTTCAAAGCTATACGCCTGAACGGCTCGCCTCAACGGCTGACCCTATTCGTTTTCAGCGCGTCCGACAATTCTGCCTCGATCGAGCTGCTCATGTCCGTTTGGCTGAAGAAGCCAGGAGGCTTGGTGCGAATCTGTTCTCCGCAGCGATCACAGAGGATGTTATCCCGCTGCTCGCGGAGCTCTTTCCAGTCATCAAAGTTGCCAGCGGGGATCTGAACTTCGAACCGATCGTGCGCGGTGCTGCTGTGACAGGAAGAATCATCATTCTTTCAACAGGAAACAGTACGGTCGAAGAAATCGACCAGGCGATAGAGTGGTGCCGGTCGGAAATCGGTGAGGAGGCAATGCGCGATCATGTTGCATTGCTGCACTGCGTATCGGCTTATCCAGTCCCAATCGAACAGGCCAATCTTCTAAGCATACCGTTTCTTCGCGATCGGTACGGTTTGGTCACCGGCTATTCCAATCACGTATTGGGAACAGAAGTGGTGTTGGCGGCCGTAGCGCTTGGTGCCAGGATTATAGAAGTGCATGTGACGGACCGGCGTGAAGGTCGAGAGTTCAGGGATCATCACCTGTCTTTTGAACCAAAGGAGTTGGTGCAGCTTATCGAGAGTATCAGAAAAGTCAGCGCGAGCCTTGGTAAAGCTGAGAAACGGCCCCAGCCTGCCGAAACTGAGATTCGCACCGCTATGAGAAAAGGAGTCGTGGCTGCCCGAGACCTGCGTCCCGGGGTGCTTCTCACGAAAGACGATCTTATGTATGCCAGACCCGCGAGCGAGTTTCCCGCTGCGGAGCTTCCGCTGCTCTTGGGCCGGCGGTTGAAAGTGGCGCTTCGACGAGGCGACGTGATTCCACGTGCCGGCGTGGAGGAGGCCTGAGGTCGAAACGATGGATTGTTTGCGGGCAGGCATCATCGGCCTCGGGGTAGGCGAGCAACATGCGGAAGCACTGGCGGCGATCACGGAGTGTAAACTGGTGGCAGTTTGCGACCGGGATCAACTGAAACTGAAGCAGGTGGCGTCGCGATTTCCCGGTGTGCGGGCGGTCGACGTCGATCGTGACATTCTCGACGATCCGACGATCGATCTGGTTTGTATCGCAAGCTATGACAGCGATCATTTCTCTCAGACACTGCGCGCGTTGGAGAACGGCAAGCATGTGTTTGTAGAGAAGCCCTTCGTGATGCATGAACAGGAAGCCCGAATGGTACGAGAGGCGCTTCGGAAGAACAGGCAGCTGCGGCTATCGTCCAATTTGATTCTCCGCCGCTCGCCGCGGTTTCTGGATTTGCGACGGCGAATTCAGAACGGTGAATTGGGCCGGCTTTACCATGTGGAGGCGGGCTATAACTATGGCCGGCTCCAGAAGATTACCGAGGGATGGCGTGGGCAGTTGGACTTCTATTCCGCGGTGCATGGCGGGGGTGTCCACGTGGTGGACCTGCTGATGTGGCTTACGGGCGACCGGATCGTCGAAGTGTCGGCGGTAGGGAATGCGATTGCCAGCGAGGGGTCGGGATTCAAGAATTTTGACAATGTGGTCGCGTTGGTGCGGTTCGCGGGCGGCGCAATCGGGAAAGTCGGGGCGAACTTCGGGTGCGTCGCGCCCCATTTTCACTCGGTTGAGTTCTATGGTACCAAGGCGACATTCGTGAATGGGCGGGAGTGTGCGTGGCTCTTCACGTCGCGCGATGCGAATGTGCCTCCTGTTCGGATCGACACCGCCTACCCGGGCGTGCACAAAGGGGCGCTCATCGCTGGTTTTGCGAAAGCGATCGTCGATCGCAGCGATGCAGAGGTGACGGAAGAAGACGTATTTGCCGGTCTGTCCGTGTGTTTTGCGATCGAGCGCAGCGTGCATGTAGGGTCTCCAGTCAAGGTCGAGTATGTCTAGCGTCTCATCGAGTGTCCGACAGGTCATCACGGCAGGTGGCCTGTCGATTGTGTACGATTCATGGCTCTCCGAGGTCATGTCGCGGGAAGTCCATCGTGTGAGCGGCAAGGTCGAGGAAGAGGATGAAGCGCAGCGTGCTGTGCAGCAGATCGCTCACCTTCCCGGGTTTTCCTTCGCGCGAGTGCGAACTGATGATGTGCGGACGACTCAGATGCTTGAGCGCTGCGGGTTTCATCTTGTTGACACGGCAGTAACGTTGGAAGTTTCTGGATTGTCTGCCTCGAGTGCAGGGAGCGGTAATGTACGCCTCGCGCGTCCTGAGGATCGCAAGGCGGTTGAGGGGATTGCGCGGCGCAGTTTCACCTGTTCACGCTTTCATCTTGATCCGGCCATTCCGAAGTCGCTTGCCGACGAAATCAAAGCGCAGTGGGCGGGTAATTTCTTTCTTGGGAAGCGGGGCGACCAGATGGTTGTCGCAGAAAAGGCTGGCGAGATTGTGGGGTTCGCCCAACTTCTCAAACCTTCCGGAAACGTGCTCGTCATCGATCTCATCGCCGTGGAAAAAACTCATCGCGGGCAGGGTTTGTCAAAAGAAATGATCCGTTTTTCCTACATGTCCTGCGGGCATCCCCGGATCATGCGGGCGGGGACCCAGATCGCCAACACGGTGTCCTTAGGAGTCTACCAGGACATCGGCTTCCGTATTGTTTCGTCCGATTATGTGTTTCATCACCATCTTGTTATCGGCTAATTGCCCAGGCCGTATTCCTATGGAACCGGTGCGGAATCCGCCTCGTCGAGGAGCCTGTTGATTATGTGCGGGATTGCAGGATTTGTCGGCACGCGTCAAATTCCGGACGAAGCAGTGCAATCCTGTCTCAAGCTCATGGGGCGGCGCGGTCCTGACGCGACTGGGGTTCGGCGCTTTGCCGCGTCCGCCGGTCGTCAAGTGCTGCTCTTGCACAGCCGGCTATCGATCATTGACCTGGATTCCCGGTCGGATCAACCATTCAACATAGGGCGCCGATGGATGGCGCTGAACGGGGAACTGTACAACTACGTCGAATTGAAGGAACAGTTATCGGCCGATGGCGCCCAGTTTCGAACCAGCTCGGACACGGAGGTGTTTTTGACTGCCATCGACCGTGAAGGATGGGACACCCTTGACCGGGCAGAGGGCATGTGGGCTCTGGCGGTCTACGACGAAGCCGACGGTAGCCTCACCCTTTGTCGGGACCGCTTCGGCGAAAAGCCGTTGTACATCGTGCGTGCGCCGGAAGGGATCTATTTCGGTTCCGAGCCGAAGTTTCTGTTCGAGTTAATGAGCCGTCGGCTTCCGGTGAACCGGGAGCATCTCTGCCGATATCTCGTCAACGGCTATAAGTCGATCTACAAGACCAAGGAAAGTTTCTTTCAAGGGTTGCAGGAGTTGCCGCCTGCGGGTCTGTTGCAGGTGGACCGACATGGACATGAGACGGAGACGTGCTACTGGATGCCGAATTATCGGCCGCAGGAATCCATGACCTATGAGGAGGCTGTAGCGGGTGTACGGGAACGGCTGATTCGGTCCCTGCGGCTTCGCTTACGAAGCGATGTGCCGTTGGCGTTTCTCATGAGCGGCGGGGTGGACTCGAACACCCTTATCAGTATTGCCAAGCGCATGTGCGATTACGATGTGCACGGGTTCACGATCATGAATACCGACGAGCGCTATGACGAGCGCGAGGTCGTCGAACAATCGGTCCGAGAACTCGGCCTCCGTCATACGCCGGTGTCGATTACACAAGACCGTTTCCTAGAACGATTGCGCGAACTGGTTCGCTACCACGACGCTCCGGTTTTCACGATCACCTATTACGTGCAATGGCTGCTCATGCGGCAGGTCCACAGCCATGGGTACAAGATTTCCGTCAGCGGCACAGGTGCGGATGAGTTGTTCACCGGATACTATGACCACCACCTCATGCATTTGGCGGAGATCAAGGGGACTGCGCGTTATCACGCGACGGTCGAGGCTTGGCGACGGTACGTTCAACCGGAGGTACGCAACCCGTTTCTCAGCAATCCGGACCTGTTCGTCGAAGATCCGGAGTTCCGCGACCATATTTTCCTCAACAACGAGGGATTCGCCGCTTATTTGACCAGACCGTTTCTAGAGCCGTTCACCGAAGAACGCTATACAACGTCGTTGCTGCGTAATCGCATGCTCAACGAGATGTTTCATGAGGCCGTGCGCGTTATTCTGCACGAAGACGATCTCAACGCGATGTACTACTCCATTGAGAACCGCTCCCCCTTCCTCGATCGTGAACTCTTCGAGTTCTGTTACTCCATTCCGACAGTGCATCTTATCCGCGACGGGTTCAATAAAATTGTGCTGCGCGATGCGGTCCGTGGGATTGCACCGAATTGCGTGTTGGATCAACGAAAGAAGGTAGGTTTCAATGCGCCCGTGCTGTCTTTCCTGGATACCGGCGATCCCGCAATTCGTGCTCAATTGCTGGAGGACAGTCCTGTATTTGATCTCATTCGACGCGACAAGATCGGCGACTTGCTGACGAAGCGCGATCTACCAAACAGTGAAAGTAAATTTCTGTTTTATTTCGTGAACACCAAAGCCTTTCTCGAAGAGTTCGCGGCATGACACTCTCGGTCCGGCAGGATGAGGGACACACGACCAGCGCTGCGTCGGCGCCGTTGCGGTACTGCAGATCCTGTGTTCTTCCCAACACACGGCCGAATCTGGCCCTGGATGGGGAAGGGATCTGCAACGCTTGCTTGGTGCACCGGACGAAGCCGACGATCGATTGGAGTGCCCGCCAACAGGATTTCCGCAAACTGGCGGACAGGGTCAAGACGAGATCGAATGGATACGATTGCCTCATTCCGGTGAGCGGGGGCAAGGACAGCACCTGGCAAGTCGTGAAATGCCTGGAGTATGGTCTGACGCCGCTGGCGGTCACCTGGAAGACACCGGCACGCACGCGCATAGGACAAAGCAATCTCGAGAACCTTGTGAGGCTGGGCGTCGATCATATCGACTACCAAATCAATCCAAAAGTCGAAAGCCGCTTTATGCTGAAAGCGTTGGAGCGGTTTGGCAGTACGGCTATTCCCATGCATTTGGCTCTGTTCAATATTCCACTTACGATCGCCGTCAAATTCAAGATTCCATTGGTTGTTTGGGGGGAGAACTCTGCGTTTGAATACGGCAGTGTCAACGAGAGCCACACCGGGTTCAAGCTTGACGGGGCCTGGTATAAGACGTACGGGGTAACCCATGGAACTACGGCGGCGGATTGGGTCGGAGATGGATTGACAGCGAAAGAACTGGTCGCGTATTTCGGGCCGGATCCAGACGAACTGGAAGCCTGCGGTGTCCACGCGATATTTCTCGGATATTACTTTCCATGGGATCCCGTCACGAGTCTGCAGGTTGCTCGTGCTCATGGTTTCCAGTCAGATCCAGGCGGTGCCCGCACTGGCTACTATGATTATGCGGACATCGACGACGACTTCATCTCCATTCATCACTGGTTGAAATGGTATAAGTTCGGCTTCACCAGGCTATTCGATAATCTCTCGCTGGAGATACGCAACGGACGTATGACCCGCGAGTGCGCGATTGAAATCATCCGGAAGACCGCCGATCAAATTCCCGCGCAGGACATTGAAAAGTTTTGTGCTTTCACAGGCATCACGCGCGAGCGGTTTTTTGGAATCTGCGAAAGATTCAGAAATCATGCGATATGGCAACGTCGTCCGGACGGGTCATGGTATATCCCAGGTTTCCTGATCCCGGACTGGAGGTGGTCGTGAAGTTCCTGCCGAAAAATCCTCCACGACGGTTTACCGTGGGTAATAGCGTAAAGTTTGACATGAAAGACTGTGGAACCCTCGCGCTGACTCCGGACGAACAGATTACATTGGTGACCGACAATGGTGCTGAGTATGACGTGGCGCGCAAAGACTGGGGCTTCTATGCCACGCCGTCGTTAAACGGGCGGCTGGAGCAATTCGGATTGCGCGCGGTGCTGATTAAGAATCGTGGGACAGGACGCTACTTTGTTCTGTTGGTCGAACGAGGACATGAACCATCATTCGACGCGTACTGCGACCAGGAGAATCTGGCCGTGATCTCCTGGCTCGACAACACACAAGTCCTCGATGCGCTAGCGGAAAAGATCGGTCCCTAACGTATGGGACGTCCCACGATTCAGTGTCCCTGTGACCGCCGGTTCGATGAACCTGCATTCAAATATGATGCACCACCCGCTGGTGAAACCCGATTTGAGCTGGGGGGGCAGGCGTATTGCCGCGCCTACTTTCGTTGTGGATTATGCGGCCACTGGTACTCCGATCATAAAATGGACCTGACCAATCTCTACGACGGCGCCTATGCCGAAAGTACCTATGGGCACCGAATGCGTCAGACATTCGATCGTATTCTGGCGCTGCCGGAAGAAAAGTCTGATAACGCCGGACGAGTGGCCAGGATTCTTTCCTTCGCCCGGTCTTTTTTCCCCCACGGGAAAAAGCCCCGGCTCCTGGATGTCGGGTCGGGGTTGGGAGTGTTTCCCTATCGTATGAAAGAGGCCGGTTGGAAGTGTACCGCTTTGGACCCCGATCCGCGCGCAGCGGCTCATGCTAAGGAATTAGTCGGTGTACAGGCTGTGGCGGGAGATTTTCTCTCGATAGGGCCCGATCAACTGGGTGCATTTGACGTCATCACATTCAACAAGGTGCTCGAACACGTGGAAGACCCGGTTGTCATGCTGTTGAAAGCGTCGCGCCATCTGAACCCGGGCGGGTTTGTCTATGTGGAAGTCCCCGACGCGGAGGCGGCCGCAGTCGAAGGGCCTGAACGCGAGGAGTTTTTCATCGAGCATAATCATGTCTTCAGTCCGAGCTCCTTGGCGATGATGATTGTGCGTGCGGGATTCCGAGTCGTAGCACTCGAACGGTTGCGCGAACCGAGTACGAAGTACACGATACGTGCTTTTTTGCAGGCCCCGCTGCCAGAGATTCCTCAAAAATGAAGCTCCGCCATATTGCCTACGCGATACCGGATCGGCGAGTGGAAAGCGCGGTCATCTCACAGTGGACCGGGCTTGATTTGCAGTTCCTAACGGAAAAGATCGGTATCGAGTCTCGCCGGTTTCTTGGTCGCGAGGAGCAACCGATCGATTTGGCTCATGCGGCGTGCCGAAATCTGTTGTCCGAGTGTCATGAGCTGGATCTTGCCAGAATCGGCCTTTTGGTCGTGGTCACTCAGAATCCCGATTATAAGATCCCGCATTCCTCTGCGCTTCTTCACCATGCGCTTGGCTTAGGGAAGACTGTCGCCTGCTTCGATTTAAACTTGGGCTGTTCCGGCTTTGTATACGGCCTATCAGTTGTGAAGAGCCTCATGCTGGCAGAATCTTTGACGGACGCGCTTCTCGTGACCTGCGATCCCTATTCTCGGATCATCGGAAGAATGGATCGGGATACCGTGGCTCTATTCGGCGATGCGGCGACCGCAAGTTGGCTCTCAGCTGAAGCCGGAGGTGATTTGGGGAAACCGGATTTTGGTACCAATGGAGCCGGTGCAGAAAATTTGATGGTCAAACTGGGTGGGAGCGCGTATCCCGTTATGTCGATCGATGGTGAAGCGAAGGAGGCGGGTTCCGCAGAAGGATATCGGCTCCACATGAATGGGCGCGGAATTCTTGAGTTCATGATGCAGGAGGTGCCGCGGACAGTGTCACGCTGCCTGAAAAAGAACGGCCTCGAGCTATCGGACATAGACTCTTTTGTGTTTCATCAGGCGAGCCAGTATTTACTCCAGCAGTTGCGAAAGAAACTAGGGCTTGCTCCGGAAAAGGTTCCCTGCAACATTAGGGATGTTGGCAACACGGTGTCTTCTTCCATTCCTCTTCTTCTGGCACAGTTGCAAACCAAGGAAGGTTTGGCCGGAAAACGGATATTGGTGTGTGGGTTCGGCGTCGGACTGTCCTGGGCGACCAACGTCATCCAATATTGAAGGAGACTCATGAATCAACAGCAAGCTCTCGAAGCTATTCATGCCGCGTTGAGAAAAACTTTGGATCGAGCGGATATTTCTGTGACGATAGAAACTGATCTTGTGGAAGAGAAGATTGTCGATTCGTTAGACGGCATGATGTTTCTTCTCGAGCTTTCCGGTGTGACAGATAAGAAATTTCCCGAGAGCGATCTGGTAAAACTTGGATTTTTCAGGGTCAGAAAACTGGTCGAGTTTCTAACGGACTCTATCGGATAAAGGGCTCGGTGCTGTTCGGCTTCAAACAGGCGCAAATATGAAAAAGTTGGAGAAGGGGGAGTTGATCCAAGCCCTGCGAGCGGCTGGAATAGCGCGCGGCGACGTCGTTCATGTGCAGAGCGATCTATTACGTATAGGGCCCGTCAATTGCGGACCGGGTCGGGAGGCGCCTCTCTGTTTTTATCTTGAGGCGTTTCAAGAATTGCTTGGGACTGAAGGAACGTTAACGACCTGTACGGCCTTCGAAGACTACGGCCGTTACGGAACGCCTTTCGTTAGGGAAGAATCCCCCTCTCGTTTAGGAGCGTTCAGCGAATATATTCGAACTCGACCAGGGGCTGTTCGCTCGATGCATCCGATCGTGTCGGTGACGGCTGTAGGTCGTCGGGCGACTGAACTCTGCGGGGGGCATCATTTCGATGGGTTCGGATATGCATCTCCATGGGGGCGCCTTCATCAATTAAATGCGTGGATTCTTACGCTAGGGATGGATTCCATGGGCGGAGGCACCACCTTTTTCCATTATGTGGAAAAGCTCTATGGTGTTCCCTACCAGTATACGAAACTGTTCCCCTATGAAGTTTATTCGAATGGTCGACTCGTCGAAGGCCCCTTCACTATGTCGGTGCGGTACTTAGACTATGGAATCGTCAATACACCGGTGCGGGTCAAGAAACGCATGGTGGATTTGGGGGAAGCTAAAGAGGTAAGAACCGGCTATGTATCGAGCTGGTGTGCCAGGACTCACGCTATCGTTGCTCGTATGATGCAAATGTTCGATGAGAACAGATGGGTGATGCTCCAGGAGCCGCCCAAGTTCCGCCCTGGGGAAATCCCCATGGACGGAGTCACCGGAGATATGCGGGTATATTACGACAAGTCTGCAGCCGGAAGGCACGATGAACCACTCCCACCCGGTTGACGTCGTCGCCGAACTCACGCTCCCCTTTCTGGGGAATCGAACCTACCTGCATGGGACCACTCTCTTCGAATCGATGCGCAGTCATCTGTCGTCGGATGGCCCGATAACATTCAAGATCGCCCGCAGGATAGAAAGTAATCGGGTGAGAATCAGTCTTGTGACTGATTTGGTCCAGCAGAAGGACGAGTGGGCAGCGTCTCTTGTATTTCGTTCGGCGAAGGGGCCACAAATTCTTGTCGCACAGCCGTTGGAACTTCTCCCTCCGATTGAGAGACAGGCCTACGATGAGTCGGTGATAATAAGTAGGGCGACAGGTGGGAAAAACGAGTTGTGGTTTGAAGGGCCTTCTCCGTTCACCCTTATCGCCACACTCATTCCCATGTTCAAAGTATTGCTCAAGCGGGAGCATCCGATGAATGTGCCTGGCCAGTGGATGTTTACGCGCTTGGATTTAGAAGGCCACCCAGAGAAGCAGGGACGACTGGGCTTGCGACTCGACGCTGTTCTGGGAAGTGTTTTAGCCAGAAGTGTAATCCTGCGAGATCACGTTTCATGCGGGCATCTCTACTATTCATGGGTGGCTTGAGTGCAGGCTGACGAACATGATCACAATAGAGTAAACGGTGATGATCACGCCTCAAATCTGCGGTTCGGCGATGCTTGACTTGACAAGGGATCTGTGCGCGTTTGCCACCGGTGTTGTCGCCGACGACAATGAAAAACTGTTTGCCCGCATCGGGAAGGAGCTGCAACTGAAGCTGCACCGCTACAAGTCCGACGATACCTACAACGGTTGGGTTGTTCCGAAGAATTGGCGTGTGATGAAGGCGGAAATCCGGCGGGACGGCAAGGTGCTCTTCGATGGAACTGTCCATACACTCGGCGTGGCCCGTTATTCCAAAAATTTCAAGGGAGTCCTGTCGTGGGAAGAGTTGAAGCCGCGATTGGTCACGCGTCCGGACCTGCCCGGCGCCTACGTTTTCCACTGCATGTGGCAGTACCGCCCTTGGGCGGCAGATTGGGCCCTGTCGGTTCCCTACTACATACATCGAGAATTCGGACCCGGTCGTTATGAAGTCGATCTTCAGACTGAATATAGCCAAGGGGAGATGCTGGTTGCTGAACACAACAAAAAAGGGCGGAGCGACAAAGTCATCGTATTCCACTCGAATTCCTGTCACCCGCACATGGCGAACGACGGGTTTGCGGGGACGGCGTTGTTGATCCGACTATTTCAATGGCTTGCCGGCCAGGACACCTACTACACCTATCGATTGGTTATCGGGCCGGAGCACGTGGGAACGATTTTCTACCTGCGGGACATGCCGAGGTCCGAGTTGCAGAGGATCGTCTGTGGCGTCTTCGAAGAGATGCCTGGCACGATGGGGCCGATCAAGGTCACCTCGACCTTCGCAGGCGGGCATATCCTCGACCGGGCCTTCGCCAATGTGGTCCGCCATCACGCCAAAGCGTACGCGCTGGTGCCCTGGCGGCAGGGCGCCGGAAATGACGAAACGGTATGGGAGGCGCCTGGCTATGAAGTTCCCTTCGTCGAGGTCACGAGATCCGAAGCGCTGATGCAGCCTTATCTCGAGTATCACACCAGCATGGACTCACCGGAGCTAATGAATCCGCTTCAGCTGGAGGAGCTGCTCGACGTGTTGAAAAGAGTGGTAGAAGTGCTGGAAGGGAATGCCAGGATGCATCGCACGTTCGACGGGCTCATCTGTCTCTCGAATCCCGCGTACGACCTGTACATGGAACGAAAGGATCCCGCGATCGCGAAAAATCTCCCCGACGATTCCGAGAAGTGGGGGTATCTGTTGGATTGCATCCTCCGCTATTTCGATGGATCGATGACCGTGCTCGACATCGCGGAGAAGCACGATCTGCCGTTCGAACGAGTCCTGGCCTATGTGCGTCGTTTCGAGGAAAAGGGGTTGGTCCGGACCGAGTTCGTGCCGATGTCTCGCGCCATGCCGCATCCAATGGACGGGACGAGACGATGATCGCCCTGGTCGATCTGAGAATCAGCAACGTTGGATCCATTCGGCACGCGCTTGCGCGGGTCGGCTGCCCTGACACCGTAGAAGCCACGGCCGCCTCCGTTCCCCGCGCCTCCGCGCTGATCATTCCGGGCGTCGGTTCCTTCGGGGACGGCATGGCCAGCTTGCGGGAGCAAGGCCTCGTCGAACCGATCCGGCGCGCGGCGCAGGAAGGCATGCCCCTATTTGGAATTTGCCTCGGTATGCAGCTGTTGGCATTCGAAAGCGACGAGCACGGGCGTCACGAAGGGTTGGGGTTACTCGAAGGGCGGGTGGTCACCCTCGCTCCGACCGACCCCCGGTTCCGTGTCCCCAATATCGGCTGGTGCGACGTCCGGAGCATCCGTTCCGGCGTCTTGTTCGGCGACCAGCCCGGCGGTTGTTTCTATCACGTGCACAGTTACCACCTCGTTCCGAAGGACCGGAGAGTGATCGCCGCCGCCATCGACTACAGCGGTCAGGAAATTGTAGTGGCAGTGGAGCAGGAGAATATCTTCGGCGTTCAGTTCCATCCGGAGAAAAGCCAGGACGACGGCCTTGATTTTCTGGCCCGGTTTGTCCGCCACGCCGCCGCTCCCGTTCACAGCCGGTGAGACGTTCCGCATGACGCGACCGAGACTCATTCCCGTGCTCCTGCTGAAGCACGGAGTGATCGTGAGAAGTCAATTGTTCAAGGTGCATCAGGTCATCGGGAATCCGATGAGCACGGTGCAACGGTTGTCCAATTGGAACGTCGACGAGCTGATCCTGCTCGATATCAGCAAGAACGACTTCCATGATCTCCGGCGCGACGACCTTCAGCAGCGCTACCAGGGGACATCGGCGCTGGACGTGCTGCGCGAAGTCGCCAAGGTGTGCTTCATGCCGTTGACCTTCGGCGGGCGCGTGCGCACGCTGGAGGACATCCGCTCCCGGCTCGAAGCAGGTGCCGACAAAGTGGTGATCAACACGGCGGCGCTCGATAAACCGGCCTTCGTCCGCGAAGCCTCGGCCCGTTTCGGGGCGCAATGTATCGTGGTCTCAATCGACGCCGTCCATCGGCTGGCCGGGTGCTATGAAGTCATGGCGGAGGACGGACAGCGGGCGACCGGTCTGAAGCCTCAGGAATGGGCCCGCCAAGTGCAGGACCTTGGAGCGGGAGAAATATTCCTCAACTCAGTCGATCGCGACGGTTCCGCAAAAGGGTTCGATCTCGAGCTTGTTCGTCGCGTCGCCGCCGCCGTCCGCATTCCGGTCATCGCGTGCGGTGGGGTCGGAAAGTACGCGGACTTCGCTCCCGGCATTTTGCAGGGTGGCGCCGCCGCCGTCGCCGCCGCGAACATTTTTCACTTTTTCGAATCCTCTTATCCGCTTGCGAAGGAGGCATGCATCGAGGCGGGTGTGCCGATGAGGCCGGTTAAACTGGACAGCCGTTGGCAGCGTCGGGAACCCGAGTACGACGACGCGTTCGAAAACCGGCGCATCGAAGACCGTCTCAGACGGGCGCGCGAACATGACTATGTCGCTGGGCAGCCGAGGGCCGTGAAGCAGCGGATTCGTTGGTGCACGCGATGCCTCTATCCATCTATCAGCGCGGCACCCACGGAGTTCGACGAGGCCGGCGTGTGCATGGGATGCCGTATGGCAGAGGTCAAGACGGCGATCACTCCGTCAGAATGGAAGCGACGCAGGGAGCTCTTGCGCGAGATTCTGGAACGGTATCGATGCCGAGACGGTAGCCGCCACGATTGTGTCATTGCAGTCAGCGGCGGCAAGGACAGCTGGTTCCAGACCCACGTGATCAAACACGAATTCGGGCTGAATCCGCTTCTCGTGACGTATGACGGCAACAACTGGACGCCACCCGGCTGGCGGAACATGATCCGGATGCGGGAGGTCTTCGGTTGCGATCACGTCGTCTGCCGCCCTTCCGTGGAAGTGTTGAAAAAGCTCAACCGTCTCGCGTTTATTGTCATGGGCGACATGAACTGGCACGCGCACGTCGGGATCACGACGGCGCCGGTCCGGGTGGCGGCGGAGCACCGGATTCCGCTTGTGATTTGGGGGGAGCACGGCTATTTGGATCTGTGCGGCCAGTTCTCGATGGACGATTTTCCTGAAATGAGTTACCGCGATCGGCTCGAGCACTTCGCTCGGGGGTATGAGTGGAATTATTTCGTTGGCAAAGAAGGTCTGACGAGCCAGGACATGATCTGGTGGAAGTATCCCAGTGATCGGGAGTTGTTCGATTTGGACATCCGGGGCATCTATCTCGGCAATTACGTTTATTGGGAGGCCAACGAGCACGGCAAGATGGTCGTGGATAAGTACGGGTTCGAGGTCAGCGACATCGCGTTCGAGCGGACCTACCGCCGCATGTCCAATCTGGACGATATGCATGAGAACGGTGTGCACGACTACCTGAAATACATCAAGTTCGGCTATGGCCGGTGTACCGATCACGTCTGCAAGGACATCCGTGCGGGTTTGATGACCCGTGCAGAAGGATTGGCGTTGGTGAGGCGAATGGATCCTGTGAAGTCGAGCGATCTGAATCGATGGTTGGACTATGTCGGCATGACGGAGGAAGAGTTCGATTCGATCGCCGATACGTTCCGGGATCCTCGCGTGTGGCGTATGGAACAGGCCCGCTGGACCAAAGACGAGCCGGAAGCCTGCACCTCATACAAGCAGTCGGACGCGATGGTGAAACAACGATGACCGTCGACGCGAACCGGGCCGCAGCGATCAGTGAACGTCTGAGCGAGAAAGAGCTCTGTCCCGACGAGCTGTTGGCGGGACAGGAAGCGGCCTTTCAGCGCGACATCGCCCGGCTGCATGCGCGATCGGCAGAATTCGTGACGGTGCCCTGCCCTGCCTGTGGCGAGGGTAGAGACGTCCCGGCGTTCGCAAAATTCGGGTTTCAGTTTCAGGCTTGTCCGAAGTGCCGGACCATCTATATGAGTCCGCGACCCTCCGAAGCGCTCATGGCGGACTACTATGCTCATTCTGAAAACTACGCCTATTGGGCCAAACATATTTTTCCGGCTTCCGAGGCGTCACGGCGGGAAAAGATCCATAAGCCTTGGCTCGAACGGGTCGTCGGCTATTGCGACCGGTTCGACATACCGCGGGGCACCTTGGTGGAAGTGGGGCCCGGATTCGGAACCTTTGCGGCGGTGGTAACGGAGTCCGGACGGTTCCAGCGAGTGCTGGCAGTGGAGCCGACCCCCGAACTGGCGGCGGCATGTCGCGAGCGTGGCGTAGCAGTCATCGAGCGCCGAATCGAAGAAGTGACCGACGAAGTGGAAGGTATCGATGTCCTGGTGGCATTCGAGGTGATTGAACACCTCTTTGAACCGAGGCGGTTCATCGCTCGGTGTGCCAAACTGCTTCCCCCGGGTGGCCTCCTAGTGGTGTCCTGTCCCAACGGACTGGGATTCGATATCGCGTTGCTCGGGGCCCATGCCTTGGCAGTCGATGCGGAGCATGTCAATCTGTTCAACCCCGAATCATTGTCGGGATTGCTCCGGCGCAGCGGTTTCGAGGTACTGGAGGCGTCGACACCCGGTCGCCTGGATGCCGAGTTCGTTCGAGAGGCCGCCTTGAAAGGTGAGTGCGACCTGTCGCGCGATCCGTTTCTAAGACGGGTTTTGTTGGAGGAATGGGACCGCCTGGGGTGGCCATTTCAGCAGTTCCTGGCGGCGAACGGGCTGTCCTCGCACCTCTGGATCGTTGCGCGCAGGCTGGAGAAAGAGGCGCATGGCGAATAATCCGAATCGGCTCTCTGTCGAAGCCGCGGTCAAGCACTGCTATTCGACCTGGGCCGACAACTACCATCGGGATTACTATACCGAAAAGGCTGCGTATCCTCCGGTTCACCAAGACTTGATCAGAAAGTTGCTCCTCGACGCCAGTGTCAAGACCGTCCTCGATGCTGGCTGTGGCCCCGCATCGATGTTGAGAGGGTTGGCAGGATCGGGGTTCGAGCTGTTCGGGTTCGATCTCACTCCGGAGATGGTCAAGGAAGCGCGCCGAGTGATGGCTCCGTTTGGCGTACCCGAGGGGCACATCTGGGAGGGGAGCGTGGCGGACACGGCCGCCTTCCGTGTGCCTGCCGACGGGCGGGCCGGATTCGACGCCGCTATCTGCGTCGGCGTGTTCCCTCACGTGCCGGCCGAGTTGGAAGCAGCCGCTCTGACCAATCTTCACTCTGCCGTGCGGCCGGGTGGGTTGGTCGTGATCGAGGCGCGCAATCAACTCTTCGCTCTCTTCACGCTCAACCGGTATTCGTACCGGTTTTTCCTGGACGAACTGGTACGCGACGAGGAGTTGTTCCAAGGCGAGGACGAGGCCGGCCATCGCCAGGTGCTCGACGAACTCGGGCAACGGTTCCGGCTCGATCTTCCACCGGTGCGCGGAGGTAAGGCTGGCGAACCCGGCTATGACGAAGTGTTATCCCGGACGCACAATCCGCTGGTATTTCGAGAGCAGTTTGCCGCCGTCGGGTTTAGGGATGTCCGGGTCCTTTTTTACCACTACCATTGCCTCCCGCCTCTCTGCGAGCAGACGGTCCCTGATCTGTTCCGCCGACGAAGTCTGGCGATGGAGAATCCGGAGGATTGGCGGGGCTACTTCATGGCGTCGGCCTTCGTGGTCACGGGCGTTCGAGCATGATACGGAAGGACGGCTGGGAGGCCTATTGTATCTGGGAGCACAGCGCCACTGTTCGGGATCTCTACCGACGGCGATGCCGTCGTGAAGCCGAAGAAATGACGTCTCACAAGCAAGCCGCCGAGTTGCTTGTTTCCCGCATCAGACCGGGCGAAAGCCTGCTCGATGCTGGATGCGGGAGTGGTTACTTCTACCATTCCTTGTCGTCCCGGAAACTTCCAGCCGAGTATTGGGGCGTGGACGCAGCGTCCACCCTGATTCACATCGGGCAAGCCGAGTTGCCCGCCTACGGCCTGCCGGCCGAGCGGCTGTTGCCGTGGCGCATCGAGGATCTGGATGGGCGTGTGGACCACACAGTGTGCCTCAACGTGTTGAGCAACATCGACAACTACCATCGCCCGCTCGAACGACTGCTCAAAATGACGAAACGAAGCCTCATCCTGCGCGAGTCTCTCAAGACTGAGGCGGAGTATCGCTACGTCGAGGACAGGTTTCTCGATCCCGGCGTGACGCTGAAAGTGCACGTCAATCACTACGACGTCGGAGAGGTGTGCGACTTCATCCGGGGATACGGGTTCGACGTGCGGGAGGTTGTCGATGAGCGGACGGGCGGCAAACCGGAAGATGTGATCGGCTATCCCCATTATTGGACCTTCCTCGTCGCGGACCGCCATCTCTGACACCATGTCTCGAATCACAGGTTTTTTGTCCTCCGTTGATCTCGACCAGGCTCGGCAGCGATGCCGCCGTATGGCTGAGGTGTCAGTGCATCCCGCCTGGCGATCTGTATCCGAAGCGACTGGTTTAGCGTCGATGTCCTGGTGTGGTTCGAAGTGCCCGAATCTGGCGAAGGTTGGCGACGTAATAGCGGTAGTGGATGGCCACGTGTTCAATCGGCAGGAGATCGGCGAGTCGGGTGTCGGGCCAGGAGCGTCGACGGCCGAATGGCTGATCTGCCTCTATCGCGCTTTCGGCTTCGAGAAGACTATGGAGAAACTGGCCGGCGACGTCGCCGTGGCGTTGTACGATGCCGGATCGGGACAGCTGTGGCTGGTGCGCGATCGCGTGGGCCATCGGCCGCTGTACTATGCGGAGACTCCGCTCGGGATTGCCTTTGCCTCGCGTCCCGGAGCGCTTTTGTCGATTCCGGATGTGCCGGCCGAGCCGAACCGCCGGTTTGCGGCGGTCTTTGCCGGCTCCCATTACCGGTACATCGACAATGTCCCCGACGAGTCTCCCTATGCCGGTATACGCCAGGTGCCGGCGGCCACGATAGTCTGTTTCACCAACGGGACGGGCCGCGCCACCCGGTATTGGCGGCTGACCGAACAGCCGGAGTTTTCAGAGAGCGAGCCAGAACTCGCCGTTTGGTACCGGGACCTCCTGATGGACGCGGTTCAGCGGAGGCTTGCCTGCTTCGACAACCCGGCCTTCACACTCTCCGGAGGTATGGACAGCTCGTCCGTCCTGTCTTGTGCAGTCGAGGTTACAGGGCGAAAGCTCCACGCCTTTTCATCCGTCCATAGCGATAAGACCTATGATGAAAGCGGAGACATTCGATCCTTTCTCGACTACAAAGTCGACGTCTGGCATCCGATCCCGATCGAGGGATTCGATCTGTTCGCCACAGTGCGCAGGATGGTGGCCGCTCATGACGAGCCGGTTGCGACTGCTACCTGGCTGTCTCACTTTCTGCTGTGTCAAGCTGTTCGTGAAGCGGGATTCAACGCGCTCTTTGGAGGCCTGGGCGGCGATGAACTGAACGCGGGTGAGTACGAATACTTTATCTTTCACTTTGCCGATCTCGCCCGAGCCGGCCGTCACGACGAGCTGACACATGAGATCGAACAGTGGGCGCGGCACCACGACCATCCGATCTACCGCAAGAATCGGGTGGCGGCGGAAGAAGCGATTCGACGTATGACCAATGAGACGCAGTCCGGCGTTGTGATCCCTGACGGGCGCCGTCTGACCAGGTATTACCCGGCAGTGTCGAAGGACTATTACGATCTCCGCACATTTCAGCCGGTGCTCGACCATCCGTTCACGTCGTGGCTCAAGAACCGGACCTATCAGGACATCTTTCGTGAAACAGCTCCCTGCTGTTTGAGGGCCGAGGATCGGGACTGTGCGGCGTTCGATCTCGACCATGCCGATCCATTCTTCGATCACCGGCTGGTGGAGTTTATGTTCCGTGTTCCCAGCCATATGAAAATCAGGGACGGCATCACGAAGCGCCTGTTGCGTGAGGCCATGAAAGGGATCCTTCCGGAGGAAACGCGTACGAGAATTAAGAAGACGGGCTGGAACGCGCCGGCCCATCTGTGGTTTTCAAAAACGGCGTTGACGGAGCTTCAGGATCTGATGCATTCGCGGCGCTTCATCGAGAGGGGTTTGTACGATTTCGCGGAGGTCCAGCGGCTCTTGGACGAGCATGTCGAGATTGTGGAGTCCGGCGCGGCCCGCGAGAACCACATGATGTTCCTCTGGCAGTTGGTCAATATGGAGCTGTGGTTGCAGCACGTGGATGAGTTGCAAACGACGAGAGCTGCAGCGGTAAAAGTTTCCACCACAGGCCGGGAAGGAGGAAGGTAATGGCTCTTTCGATGGCCTCAAAAATGATTCAAGGTGCCAAGGCATCGCTGAGAATGGCGGCCGGAGCATGGCAGTTTTCCAAAAACCGGACGACTCCCAACTATGCGTATCAAAGTCTCGTTCAGTTGTTCTGTTTGACGGGGGGACGGTCGAACGACCTAATGGCCAGAGCAATGGCGTTGAGGTATCCAACGTATGACCTAGGGTCCGCTGAAGGTATCTTGGGAAAGTTGACTCGGCGTGACGTGACAAACGTCGTGGAGGACATCAAGGAGCATGGCTTCCATGTGTTCAGCGAAAAGCTTCCAGCCACGATCTGTGATCGACTCGAAGCGTTTGCCCTGAAACAAGAAGCGATTATCCGGCAGATGGATCAGGAGTCCGCCCGGCAGTATGGCACTCGCAAGGCGGTGTATAACCCAGTGGCTCCCCAAGGAATTATCTATGAGTTCGACCCCGAGGTCCTCATCAATCAGAACGATATTCAGATTCTCATGACCGATCGCTCGATCTTGTCGGTTGCGCAGGGTTACATCGGTTCAAAGCCGGTGCTCGATGAGGTCAATCTTTGGTGG
This sequence comes from Nitrospiraceae bacterium, assembly GCA_035623075.1. NCBI lineage: Bacteria > Pseudomonadati > Nitrospirota > Nitrospiria > Nitrospirales > Nitrospiraceae > Nitrospiraceae bacterium. The sequence continues at coordinate 54,129 of DASPUC010000020.1, forward strand.
AGTACTGCGTACAGAGCGAATGCCGATGCCAGCGCGGCGCAGCTCTATCACTTCGATATGGATCGGATCAGGTGGCTCAAGTTCTTCATCTACTTGACCGATGTCGAGCCACAAAACGGCCCTCACTGCTTTGTGGAAGGCACCCATAGAACGGGCGGAATTCCACAGGATTTTCTCAAGCGCGGTTATGTGCGTATTAGCGATCAAGAAATACAGGCTGCATTTTCGCACGACCGCCTGATCGAATTCACCGGCCCGCGGGGCACCATCATTGCCGAAGACACGCGTGGGCTTCACAAAGGACGGCCGATCTTAAGAGGTCATCGGTTGATCCTTGAATTTGAGTTCTCGAACAGCTTGTTCGGCGGCACTCCTCACAAGGTTAGTCGTTTTGGGACGTTTCACGGGCAGGACATTGAGCACTTCATTCGGACTCATTCACGCGTTTATGAGCGTTGGCTGTAGAGGTAGATGGTCCGCTCTGGTCAACAATCGCGGATGAGCTGAGGTCATGAAGCCCTGGTCGTACACGAAACAGATAATTGACCTGCTTGAGATTGGAGAGCGGCGCCAATTGTACGTTCTGCTTGGTGCGATCACCCTGATGGGCCTGATTGACGTAATCGGGATTTCCTCGGTTCTCCCGTTCATGGCTGTGCTGGCGAAACCGGATGTGATCCAGACCGCCCCGGTGCTCCACACAATCTATGACCGGTGGGGATTTGTAAGTCCCAACCGATTTCTTTTCTTTCTGGGCCTTATTGCGCTCGTGACGATCACCTTAACGAATCTGTTCACCTTATTCGTATCCAGGGCGATCCTACGATTTTGCTATCTCACAGGGCATGCCCTCTCCGAGCGAATGTTGCGGGGATATCTCTCCAGGCCGTATGAGTTCTTCTTGATGCGCAATAGTTCTTCTCTCATGCTCAATGTCATGGGGGAGGTTACCGGAGTTGTCCAGGGGATCCTGTTCCCCGGCATGCAGGTAGTGGCCAAATGCGTTGTGGCAATGTGTGTGCTGACGTTTGTGGTGCTCATGCAGCCCGGTTTGGCATTAGGCTTCGCAGCGGTTCTGGGCGGCGCTTATGTGGTCCTCTTTGCCTTCGTGCGTAAGAGGGTTACCCGGCTTGGAGCACGTAGCCAGGACGCGAACCGTGAGCGGTATCGGCTGACGACCGAGGTGTTCGCGGGAATCAAGGATCTGCGGCTGTTGGCTCGCGAGATGGAATACTTTGATCGCATAAGGCAGGCCTCTCGAGAATATGCCGTCAATCAGAGCGCCACGGAGTTAATCGCGATGGCGCCGCGCTATGCATTGGAAGCGATTGCCTTCGGTGCAGTCCTTATGTTGGTGCTCTTCCTGCTGGCGGTCGAACGCGACGTGTCGCGCATGGTGCCACTTTTAACACTGTATGCCTTTGCGTCCTACCGATTGTTGCCCGCATTTCAGCAGGTGTTCTCAAGCTTGACGCATATCCGTTTCAATCTGCCCTCCCTGGATGTTGTTACGCGAGAACTTAAGGAGTTGCGACACTCCAAGGAACAGGACGAGACCCCGGTCGGAAAAATTGCTCCCCGGGCGCTTGCGTTCGACCGGGAAATTGCGCTTGAGCGAGTCATCTATCGGTACGAGGGGCGTGAGAGTCCTGTACTGCAAGCGATCAGCTTTGCCATCAAGAAGAATACGACGGTGGGTTTGGTCGGTGAAACAGGCTCGGGGAAGACGACCCTTGTCGACATTATTTTGGGACTCCTGGAGCCGGTAGATGGCAAGTTGCTCGTCGATGGCAGCCCCATCACTGCTGGGAATGTCCGCGCGTGGCGCAGGAATCTCGGGTATGTGCCGCAGCAGATTTTCCTGAGCGACGATACGGTTGCTCGCAACATCGCGTTCGGAGTGCCGCAATCGGCAATTAACCGAGCACGGGTAGAAGAGGTGGGAAGGATCGCCAACATACATGACTTTATCGTCAGCCAGTTGCCTCAAGGATACGATACTCCTGTGGGTGAACGAGGGGTACGATTGAGCGGTGGACAGCGGCAGCGCATCGGGATCGCTCGGGCCCTGTATCATGATCCGTCTGTCTTGGTCATGGATGAGGCGACGAGTGCCCTCGACGGCATTACGGAGGATGCCATCATCGATGCCATTCATGCGCTTGCACATCGGAAAACGATTATCCTCATCGCTCATCGGTTTGCCACGGTTCAGGACTGCGACATCATCTATATGCTCGATAGAGGTCGTCTCATCGATCAAGGCTCCTACGACGAACTGATCGTACGCAGTGAGCAATTTCGAGCAATGGCTAAGGTCTGAATCGCTTTACACTCTGAAATGTAATCATGAAAATTCTATTCTTCGCGCCACACTCAGCCATTTGGGTTCATGCTTTCCCGGAAGCGCTAGTCGCTGACGTTCTCAAACAAGGAGGGCATGAGATCGTATACATCACATGTGGCGAGCTATTTAGTCGCTTCTGTGTATGTATGAGCGCCCATCGAATTCCTATCGACGCATCTGAAGAGGATCGGAAAGCCGTGTGCGGCCTCTGCCATGAGTACAAAAACATTATCCGACACGAGTTTGCTCTTTCCGGGTATGACCTTGCATCGGTTCTTACCTCAGAGGATTTGAGAGAGGTCGAGCGGATCGGTGATAGCGTCACCCCTGAAGACCTTCTTGATCTGACCATCGATGGCGTCGAAGTTGGTCGCGCGGCGCTGAGTACCTTCCTCTTGACTTACAAGCGTGTGAGCCTCACGTTTTCCTCAGAGGAATGGCTTATATTCAAGATAGAACTTGTCAATACGCTACGCTCATTCTTCGGCTGCCGGAAAGTATTAGATCGCGAACGACCGGACCGAGTTATTCTCTATTCATCCGGATACTCCGTGAATCTTGTTTGGTGTCATCTTGCGCAGAAACGAGGGATCCTCTTTTATTACATGAACGCTGGAAGTAATCTCTCTGACCGGCTACAGAAGGTAGTGCTTTCTCGAGGTCATTCATTGCAACGAAGGCTTCTCAGTTACTGGGATCAGTACAAAACGATTCCATGCCCACCGAACACAATGGCCTACGTGACCGACCATTTTCTTGAGCTGCTCAAAGGGCGCCATAGTTTTGTGTATTCGGTCCCCAAAAGCGTGGAAGGCATTGACCTAAGGCATCGATTCGGCATTCGCCCAGATCAAAAGGTGCTGGTAGCCACTCTCAGTAGCTATGACGAATTGTTTGCAGCCCAGGTGACCGGATTGTTTCCGTCCGATTTACATTTTCTGTTTCCGCTTCAGGTGGATTGGCTACGAGCGATGTTGAATTTCATTAGATTGCGGCCTGATCTCTTTTTAATCATACGGGTTCATCCCCGCGAGTTTCCGAACAAGAGGGAGATCGTTAAGTCCGAACATGCCAGGCAACTCGAAGAAACTTTCCGTGATCTCCCGAGAAACACAGCAGTCAATTGGCCGGCGGATGGCATTTCGCTATATGATCTTGCCGACATCACTGATGTGTGTCTGAACGGATGGTCAAGTGCAGGGAAAGAACTGAGCCTGCTCGGCATCCCGGTCGTCATCTACTCCTCGAATCTGGTGTTTTATCCCCCTGATCTGAATTACCTTGGTGAAACGATGGAGAGCTACTTTGGGCAAATTGAGCAGGCACTCAAGGACGGTTGGTCTCACGAGCGCATTCGCCGGACATACCGATGGCTTGCCCTGGAAGATCAATACTCTCGGCTAGATATCTCAGACAGCTATGCGTACAAGGAACATGCTTCGCGACCGATCTGGCAAAGGGTGTTTGGTCGTATTTGCCGCGAACTCTCTCCGCATTTCCAGCAGCGAAGGGATTGCAAGCATCGGGCGACGAGAATGATTAGTGCACCCCTCATTAACCGTATTGTGACCGAGGGACGAGATTCCGTGCTTGATATATTGGAGCCTAGTCAGCATGAGCGCGTTTCCGATGAAGTAGAAACCAGGGCGTTGAAAAATCAGATTGGCCGTCTCGTCTCTGCGCTCTACGGTGAGCAGTCGAGATTGCCTATCTCGCACACTCTTCACCAACGTTTAGTCAGCTTCGTCGAATCATAAGGTTCTTTGGTGGTACGGCGGTTGTTTAAACACCTTGTTGCTGACACGCGGGTTTACCGCAAGCTCAGAAACAGACTCCTCTTTCCGGGTCTCTCCCTTTCCGAAGACGCTAGGTTGGAAGTCGCGGGACAATTTATCTATGGTTCGGGGGCAAGTATAAGTGAAAGAGCGAGAATACTGATTGGAAAAGATAGCAATTTCAGGGTTGGCGAGAGCGTTCATATTGGACGCGAGTGTGAAATTGTCCCGCGGTCACTTGTCGATATCGGGGATGTTACGTCGATTCAGGATAGATGCATGATCCACGGAGATGTTTCGATAGGGAGGTTTTGTTCGCTTTCTCTCAATGTGTTCATTTCTTCTGGTACACACTGTTTTGACCTTTATCCTGAAATGTTTATGAAGGATCAGGATTTGATCTGGGTGAGCCGGCCTGAACTTGTCATGCGATATAGCAAGGGGATTAGGATCGAAGACGACTGCTGGCTTGGCATCAATTCCGTGATATTGCCTGGTACTACAATTGGAAAGGGAGCGATCGTAGGAGCCAACTCTGTCGTTAGCTCGGATGTCCCACCCTATACTGTTGTTGCCGGAGCTCCGGCCAGGGTGATTAAAAGGCGTCTTGAGTTTGCCCCTCCAAAGAAGCTCACCAGCGTTTCGTCTCATGACCTTCCATATTTCTATTCAGGGTTTGCCCTTTCGAACAAGGAAGTAGAAGAAGGGCGGCGACAAGGAGGAATCTTGGCCGGCCGTCGATTTCAGTTAATGATGGATATGGAAGGTGTAAATGGCATCATTTTGGAAATCCGATCGTTGACCACAGCTCCATGTGCAATCGGCTTTTATGAAAAGAGCATGAAGATCGGGAAAGAGATTGCGACCATACAATTCTCCATCGACAGTGAAAAGCCTCTCGAGTTTACAGTCCTCTCAGAAGGACGAGACCGCTGGCCCGTTTGCGTGGCGAGCGCACGAGTCACTTAGGTAACTCCGAGGAAGTTCAGCATTGTTGAAGGCAATATACCGTGGTGTGGTTACATTTGATGGTGAATTTAAGAAAGTCTGTGAATTTGCTGGACGGGAAGCACCCAAATCTCTTCCGAGGCGAAGAATTCTCGATGTCGGGTGCGGGTACGGGCGCTATTTGCGAGACCTGAACGCGCGTGGTTACGAGGTAACCGGAGTCGATACCAATCCCGAGCTAGTGAAGGCCAATCAGAAGGCCGGACTGCATTGTCTCACAGCCGATGAGTTTGCACGGACGCACGATTCATACGACGCCGTTCTCATGTCCCATGTGATTGAACATTTTCCACCAAATGATCTCGTCCCTTTCTTAGATAGTTACCTCGACCGACTCAAGGTTGGAGGGCAGTTGATCATCGCAACTCCACTCCTAACGCCGTACTTCTACGATGACTTCGATCATGTAAAACCTTATCACCCCATCGGGATCTTAATGGTGTTTGGCACGGAGCAGGCCCAAGTTCAATACTACTCCCGCAATAAGCTCACCCTGGAGGATATCTGGATTCGTCGCAGTCCTCTGCGACCTCCACATACCCGCGGACGTTACCTGCACTCGATCAAGGCGCGTCCACGCCAGGTACTCGAATTCCTTAGCGCGCTTCTGTTCCGGGCCTCGGGAGGAATTATCGGCGAGTCGGATGGGTGGGTGGGGCTCTTCAAAAAAGTCAGCTAACCGCATCCTTTTCTTCCTATAGGCTGATCCTTCAAGTAGTCATGAATCTCGCTCCTGTTGCTTTGTTCGTCTACGACCGCCCGGAGCACAGTCTTCGCATATTAGAATCTCTTAGCCAGAATACGCTGGCAAGCCAGAGTGATCTCGTCATTTTTTCCGATGCCCCTCGCACATCTGAGCATAAAGACAAAGTGACTGCTGTTCGGGCGGTGGTCTGCCGAGTCGATCGGTTTAAATCTGTACAGGTGATCGAGCGTGAGCGTAACTGGGGCCTTGCCGCTTCAATTCAAGATGGGGTGGAAAGGATATGCGATGAACAGGGGAAGGTCATCGTCATAGAGGATGACCTCGTTCTGTCGCCGTATTTCCTTTCGTTTGTCAATGCCGCCCTTGATCGCTATCAGGACGAAAGTCGAGTCATGCAAGTTTCAGGATACATGTTTCCGGGCAAGTATGATCCGTCATCCGATGCCTTGTTCTTATCCTTGATTAGCTGTTGGGGATGGGGAACTTGGAAACGGGCCTGGAAGCATTATGATGCCCACGCCTCAGGGTTCGTGCGATTGCAACATGATGCTAGTCTGAAACGGCAGTTCAATCTCGGTGGTGCGTATGATTACTTCCACATGCTCGAGCAGCAGATGCGCGGAGAAATCGATTCTTGGGGCATCCGGTGGCTCTTAAGTGTCTTTTTGGCAAAAGGGCTTGTACTCTATCCGCGCCAGTCATTGGTGAAAAATGCCGGCGTGGATGGTTCCGGTACCCATGGTATTGGAGTGGCTTCGCTTCAGTCCGAACTCGGTCCCCCTGATTCCCGGTATTCACAGCCTCACCTGCCCGATGAAATTGAGCTAGATGTTGCCGCGATGGAACAGGTGCGAAGGACTCTTCGGGCTGCCAACTCGGGAATCATGACTCGCTTGCTTAGAAAGCTGGTAGGATGAAGGACGTCATCAAGGACCTATGTCCGCCCTTCTTGTTGCGCAGTCTTCGATCCATGAAGAGCCGCATCACACTTCGGTCTTCATCGAGTCCCAGGTCCGGGCGTCAAGATCTAGATGTGTATTGGGATCCCAAGATGGCGGAAATGCTCGAGCATTGGGGTGAAGGCAACGCGTGGAATGAGATTCAGTTGCTTATGGTGAATCGGAAAGGAACGGTCCTCGATATTGCGTGCGGGACAGGTAAGACCATGAGCCTGCTTTCCCATTTCTCGGAATTGGAAGTGTATGGTTGCGACATCTCGGACATGCTGATCGCGAAGGCCATTGAACGGGGTATCCCACGGGAGCGGCTTGCTGTCACAGATGCCACTAGCATGAAGTATACCGAAGGGGCCTTCGATTGGGGTTATTCAATCGGATCGCTTGAGCATTTCACTGAGGATGGTATCGCGAAATTTCTTGGGGAGTGCTCTCGCGTGGTGAAGGGAGCCACTTTTCACATGGTGCCCGTTGCGCGGAGCGGACGTGACGAGGGATGGATCAAGACATTTCAAAGTTACCATAATAATGGCGTCGGCTGGTGGGTGGAGAGGTGCCGGCGCACATATCCCACTGTACATGCCCTTGACTCAAGCTGGTCGGATAACTTCTCGCTTGGGAAGTGGCTCGTCTGCATGAAACGTTGAAGGACCTAAGCACGTGTTGCCGGCATGGTGAACTATCTTGCGCGACTTTATTCTGAGCTTTCGGCTCGTTGCCGGGAAACTTCCGCGAGGCGAAACAGCCGCATTGGAGTTGAAACACGGATACTTCCAGGTGGCAATATCGTTAACTTGCAGAATGTTCAACAAGCGATCACGATCGGAAGCTGTACTTGGATCGCCGGACAATTGCTCGTTTTTTCGCATGCCGGGCGTATCAGGATTGGAGACTACTGCTATATCGGCGAGTCTGCTCGGGTCTGGTCTGCTGCAGAGGTCATCATCGGGGATCGTGTATTTATCGCTCACGGCGTGAATATCCATGACAATGATTCCCATTCAGTTTCAGCCAAGCAGCGTCATCAGCATTTCCGCGAGATGGTGACAACAGGTGTACCGTCCTTTGTAGAGGACATCAGCGTGCGCCCGATTTACATTGAGGATGACGTGTGGATCGGCTTCAATAGCTGCGTTCTCAAGGGAGCGACGATAGGGAAAGGTGCCATTATTGGAGCCTGTACGGTGGTCACACGTGACGTGCCGGCCTATGCCATTGTGGCGGGCAATCCCGCCGTTGTCATCGGTGAATCTCAGCCGTAGCCTCCAGGAATCCCGCCCCGCGTAATTCGCATGCGATCGATTTTCTCTCTCTTGAAGAAACTCCGCCAGTTGGACGATGTCTCGGCTCGCGTTCGCAGCATTCAGGAGGCTCTTGGGCGGGTTGAAGCTCGACAATTGTCGGACGCTCCGATCTCAAATCTTTCGCAGTCAGAATTTCGGGTTTTCTCACAATGGGGAGAAGACGGGATCATCCAACGTCTGATCCATGAAGTTCCCATTGATCGCCGCATATTTGTTGAATTCGGGGTCCAGGACTACCAGGAATCCAATACACGGTTCTTGCTAGTTCGTGACAACTGGGCTGGTATGGTAATCGATGGTGACCAGGGAAACATTGACAGGATCAGGCATGATGAGATTTTCTGGCGATACAATCTCAAGGCCGAGTGTGCTTTTGTGAAACGGGACAACATCAATGAGTTATTGAAAAATAACGGAGTCGTGGGTGACATCGGACTGCTGTCCATCGATATTGATGGAAACGATTACTGGGTTTGGGAAGCCATCGAAGTGGTCAGGCCGCGCATTGTGGTGGTGGAGTATAATGCTCGTTTTGGCGTAGATCGAGCAGTCACCATACCCTACGATGCGGAATTCAGTCGTGTCCGTGCACACTACTCAATGGTCTACTACGGTGCCTCGCTGGCCGCACTTGTATCCCTTGGCGTTCGGAAAGGGTACGACTTTGTCGGCGCTAATTCAGCAGGGAACAATGCCTTCTTTGTCCGACAGGACCTGCGGCCTTCATTCCTGCCAGTCCTGACGGCAACTGAGGGCTTCGTGGCATCCCAGTTTCGAGAGTCTCGTGCGAAGAACGGCCACCTGGTGTTTCTGACGAATGACGAAGAGCAACGCATTCTGAAGGAGCTTCCTCTCGTGGAGGTTCCTGGATGACGGCCAAGCGGGTACTTGTAACTGGGGCCGCAGGGTTCATCGGTCGGCACGTGGCGCGCCGATTTGCCGAGGCCGATTGGTCAGTCGTAGGGGTAGGACATGGAACATGGTCTCAAAAAGAAGCCGGCTTGTGGGGTTTGCGGGAATGGCATGCTGCGGATATTTCGTTTGATGCTCTTTCAAACTCGGGGCCCTCGCCGGACGCGATCATTCATTGCGCCGGAAGTGGGTCGGTGGGATACTCTCTCACGCACCCTTTCCAAGACTTCAATCGAAGTGCGGGGACGGTAGCGGCGACGCTCGAGTATATGCGACTCCGGGCTTCGCAGGCTCGTCTAGTCTATCTTTCCAGTCCTGCAGTATATGGATACACCGGAGAAGCGATGATCCGAGAGGACGCAACGCTCTCGCCAGTCTCCCCTTATGGAGTGCACAAATTGATCGGAGAATCATTGTGCCGAATGTACGGGACGCAATATAAACTATCCTCCGCGATTGTCCGGCTTTTCTCAGTGTATGGACATGAGCTACAGAAACAACTTCTTTGGGATGCCTGCATTAAAGTATCTGCCGGAGATTTCTTGTTTGATGGAACCGGGGACGAAACACGTGATTGGTTGAACATTCACGATGCGTCGGACTTGATTTATAGAGCAGTGGAACATGCTTCTCCTGATCGTCCGGTTGCGAATGGAGGTACGGGAGTAGCGCCATCGATTCGAGCCGTACTCGAAGAATTGTTTCGTAGCTTGGACATTCAAGGAACGCCGACGTTTTCAGGAGTCGTTCGACCGGGCGACCCCAAGCATTACAGGGCCGATATTTCTGTCGCCCGTAAATGGGGATGGCTACCTAAGGTGGGTTGGCGCGAGGGAGTGAGCGCGTATGCTGGTTGGTTCAAGGCAAGAGGATCGTGATTCGCGTCGGTTTTATTCTGACGTTTAATGCTACAGGTTGGCTCGGGGGTATTAGCTACTTTCGAAATCTATTAGGCGCGCTGGTCTCTCTCCCTCAGCCACGCATTGCTCCTGTAATCCTTGCCGGTACTCAGAGCGATGCCGGACCGCTTGCCCAGTTTCCTGCGTTGCCTCTCATACGGTCGTCTCTCCTGGACGCGGAAAGTCCCGCCTGGGTCGTACGGCGGTTCATTGCAAAGCTCCTGGGGAGGGATATTGGGCTTGAGAGAATTATTCGTCGGCATAACGTTCAAGTTCTTTCTCACCAAGGCTTTCTTGGTGGGCTGGGAAAAATTCCTATTCTCGGATGGATTCCCGATTTTCAGGAGCACCATCTCCCGGAATTTTTTTCGAGGGCGGAGATTCTTGCGCGCGCGAGAAAGCGCTCCCTCGTCTGTAGGACATGCTCATGCGTGATCTTGTCGAGCTTCGAGGCTCAGCGTGATTTGAATGAGTTGGACAAGTGTTGTGCGAAGAAGGCCAAAGTACTTCGGTTTGTAGCCAATGCGCCTGCTCCGCGCAAGGAAGATGTCGTGAAAGTTGTACAACGGCTAGGAGTTGACAGGCCGTACTTTTATCTGCCCAACCAATTCTGGAAGCACAAGAATCATAGGGTGGTGGTAAATGCCCTTTGCATTTTGAAGGATCGAGGAATCTCTGCATGCGTGATCGCATCCGGCAATGTCACGGATCATCGCCAACCGGGCTATTTCAATGAGTTGATGAGCCAAGTGAGGGAAGCGGGGGTGGAAAATCGATTCGTTCCCGTGGGGACAGTCCCTTACTCAGATCTTCTGGCTCTCATGGCTGGGGCGATTGCAGTGATTAACCCATCTCTTTTCGAGGGGTGGAGTACGACAGTGGAAGAAGCCAAATCGATGGGCAAGCTCGTTCTGCTTTCAGACATCGGCGTGCATCGTGAACAAGCTCCAGGGCACGGCCGATATTTCTCTCCAGATGATGCCGAGGGGCTCGCGAAGCTGATGGAGGAAGCTCAGAGCGGTCATGACGATGCCGTGGATCAGCAAATGATTCAAGCTGCTCAGGAGGCTCTACCCGATCGACTTCGGGTGTTCGCCCGAGAGTATGAAGATATTGTATTGGAGCAGGCCGTATGAGTTGTGCGGGTTCTGGCACCGTCACAATAGTAACCCCGACCATGAATATGGGCCGCTGGCTCGCTCCGACGATTGAGTCCGTGTTGTCCAACCTTCGGCCTGTGGATGAGTACTTTGTCATTGATGGTGCGTCAAAAGATAACAGCGTGCATATCATACGAGGTTTTGAAAAACATCTGACCGGCTGGATCAGCGAGCCGGATCGCGGTTATGCCGATGCTCTGGCCAAAGGGTTCGCGCAAGCGACGGGTGACATCCTTTGTTGGATCAATGCGGGAGACTTGCTGTTGACGGGAGCTCTTGACGCAGCGCGAAAGGCGATCCCTGAAACAGGAGCGGACATGATCTGGGGAGACGATTTTTATATAGATGAAGAAGGTCGGATTATTTTCCTAAGCCGAGGATACGTTCAGAATTTGTCTTCCGCCATGCTCTATGGCGGGTGGACTCCTCTGCAGGATGCCTGTTTTTGGACACGCGATCTCTACAAGCGGGTGGGCGGTATTGATCCAACACTTCGTCACGCCGCAGACTATGACCTTTTTCTTCGGATGGCGCTCCGCGGAACATGCCGATATGTCCCCATTACTTTTAGTTCGTTTCGTCAGCATCCTGGACAAAAATCGATTGTCAATTCCGAGGCCTATCGCATGGAAAAGGCAGAGGTGCGACGCCGAGAGATTGCTCGGTCTCCAGAGGCTGCGATGCGGAAGTTGCTGTGTCGCATCTGGCATGAGGTGGCGATTCGTTGGCGGATCTACGTTTCGCAGCGACGGTGGCGACGAGACGATCTTATCGGTCGGCCCGTCACCACAATGCCGTGTCGGCAATATTGGCCGATCGAAGCCGGCGTGGGATGACGACCGCGTTCAAGCTCCTTGTGCGTCGTTGGGTGTTGCCCTTCGCCAATCCTCGCCAACTCGTCGCGATTGGATCCCTGCCACGGTTCCTGATTGATTTCTCACGTTATCGTTCATTCGCGTCCGGAGAATCCGTTGCCTGGGGCGATACTTACCCGTGCCTGTCCGATCGGCTCGCACAGACACCCTTTGATCCTCATTATTTCTACCAGGCCGCTTGGCTCGCGCGCCGCATTCGCGAGGTTTCTGCTCCTTGGCACATCGATGTGGGCTCCAGTGTCATGATGGTCAACGTATTGAGTGCGATAACGAAGACGGTGTTCGTGGACTATCGCCCGTTGCGAGTTCAGCTCTCACATTTGCACCCGATCGCAGGGGACATCACGCGACTGCCTTTTGCTGACGCAAGTATTCCCTCCCTATCGTGCCTGCATGTCCTTGAGCATGTGGGGTTAGGACGCTATGGTGATCCTTTGGATCCCCAGGGTAGTACGAAAGGGGCCTCCGAACTCCAGCGCGTGCTCAAGCCTGGCGGACAGCTCTATCTTTCCGTGCCTGTTGGGCGCCAGAAGGTCTACTTCAACGCGCATCGGGTCTTTGCTCCTCGCGCCATCCAGTCATTTGTTCCCGCTTTGCGCTTGAAATCGTTTTCTCTCGTCGATGATGCCGGACGGTTCAATGAGCAGGTTTCTCTCGAATCCGCAAGCGGGCTCGACTACGGGTGCGGGATGTTTGAGTTCGTAAAAGCCCGTGAGTAGTTGGATACGTGGCCGTTTGGCTCAGAGCGAGCTGTTTTCATTCAACCTTGTCAGGCGGGATCATTGGATTGCGGCGCAAGCAAAGCGACTTCCAGCCGGAACGAAGGTGCTCGATGTCGGGGCCGGCTCCTGTCCTTATCGGGACCGCTTTACGCACTGTGCATACCATACTCAGGACTTTGTGACTCTGCGCGGTGACCAGCTGAGGCATGGGAGTTACGGACAGATCGACTATGTGTCCGATCTTGCTGCGATCCCGGTACCTGATGGGAGCTTTGGAGCTGTGCTCTGCACGGAAGTCTTGGAGCACCATCCCGAACCAATCCGCGTCGTGAAGGAGTTGGCTAGAATTCTCGAGCCCGGCGGGAAGCTTATCCTGACCGCGCCGCTAGGATCCGGTATTCACCAGGAGCCCTACCATTATTATGGTGGGTACACTCCCTGGTGGTATGAGCGGTTCTTGGGGGCTGCTGGGTTCAAGGATATTAGCATCGAGCCAAATGAGGGATCATTGCGTTTTTTCGGACAGGAAGCGCTAAGGTTTGTGCTGACGACGAACCCGGTCAAGATGGACCTTCCTTTCGCACTACGCCTTCTCTGGTTTCCGGTCTGGATATTTCTTCTCCCGCTGCTCGGCCTTGGGGTCCCAATTCTTTGTAAGCTCCTGGACCGGTTCGACCGCGAGCGGCGGTTTACCGTGGGATACCACGTGACCGCCCGTCGTGACTCTTCCACGGTATCTTCATGAAGATACTTTGCGTGTTCGGCGAACATGCCTATGGCGATCCTGCTCGGGGTGAGGCCTATGAAGCTGTGAATTTTCTTCCAGCTCTACGAAGGCTTGGACATCAAGTGAGCTTCTTCGAATCGTTTTCTCGCGCCCCCTACGCCGATTTCGCTGAGCTGAACCGTGCGCTCTTACAGCGGGTTGAGGAAACGTCTCCCGACCTGGTTCTCTGTGTCTTGATGCAGTACGAGGTCTGGATTGAAACCATGCGGCTGATCCGAAAGAGCGGCCCGCTCCTGGTCAACTGGTCGACCGATGATTCGTGGAAATATGAGATGTTCTCAAGGCTGATCGGCTGCGAGTTCGATCTCTATGCCACGACCTATTCCAACAGGGTTGCCCAATACCAGCGCGACGGAATCGGGAGCGTCTATCTTTCTCAATGGGCGGCGAATGCGGAAGCACTTGCTCCACCCATTCCCGCGCGGGATTGCCGTTATCCTGTCAGCTTCATCGGAGCCCTGTATGGTCACCGTCGTGACATGGTCGACAGGCTCCGCCGGGAGGGAATTGATGTGGTGTGTTTCGGGCACGGATGGCCGGCAGGACCCATAGAGGCAAAGCGAATTCCCGAAATTGTGCGTGACTCTCAAATTAGCTTGAATTTTAGTCTTGCATCTCGGCAGGGGTTAGGGAGTAGCATGGGCCGGCAAATCAAAGCCCGGGTTTTCGAAGTGCCGGGATATGGCGGGCTTCTGTTGACCGAACAAGTTCCGCAACTGGACAAGTATTTCCAGGTGGGAGAAGAAATCCTTACATTCGAAGGATGTGAGGAACTGGTTCGGACGATCAAGTCACTCCTAGCCAACCCTGAGCGTCGGGATGCCGTCGCTCGACGGGGATTTGAACGTGTTCGCAACGAACACACGTACGACCGACGGTTTGCTGATCTCCTCGGAGAATTGGCACGACGAGTTGCTCAACGGTCCCGCCGATCCATCGAGTGGCCGGAATTTGAAGCCGCTGCATGTCGTCATACGTTTGGTCCTGCTTTGAAAATGTTCAGAGCCTTTTTAGTGGTATGCACGATGCTGTTCTGGGGGAGACGCCGAGCACCACGAGCTGCACGCCGGATTGCATTTGAACTATCCTGGCGCTTCTTAGGATCGCATACCTATACCGCTGCAGGTTGGCCTGGGCGTATGTTCTATCGAGAAAGCTGAGCAGTGACGGATCCTTTAGTTACGATAGCGATGTCGGTGCGTAATGGGGCGAGTACCCTGGATACAGCAATCCGCTCTATTCTCTGGCAAACATTCCCCGATTGGGAATTTATTATTGTAGACGATGGCTCCACCGATGCCACGCAAGAGATTCTGCACCGGTTTTGCGATCCCAGAATCCGGGTGATCAGAGAACGTGAGCAGATCGGACTGGCTGCACGCCTGAATCAATGTGTGGATAAGGCCCGTGGAAAATTTATCTCAAGGATGGATGCCGATGATGTTGCATTTCCTGAGCGCTTGGAACGCCAGGTGCAATATCTTGAGGCTCATCCCGACATCGATTTGCTTGGACACGGGGCTGTTATGTTCAAGGGAGATGGGCAAATCATCGGGGTCTATCCTACTGCCTGCGAGCACGATGAGATCTGTCGTCGTCCTTGGTGGGGATTCCCTCTCGCTCATCCAACGTGGATGGGGACGCGGTCGTGGTTTTCTCGCCACCGCTATAAAGACTTACTGATCCTGAGCCAGGATCAGGAGTTGCTCCTGCGGAGTTATCGGACCAGCCGCTTCGCGGCGCTACCAGACATTCTGCTCGGATATCGAATGAAAGGGATCTCGATCAAGAAATCGGGGAGAGGTCGTGTGACCTATTGCCGTCAGCTCGTGAGGCGGGCTTACGATATTCCGTCAGCCATCATGGCGGCCCGAGGCATCCTCATTCATGGCATTGCACTAAGTCGTGATGTGCTGCTGGATGTGACGGGAGGTATAACCCAGCGGTCCCGCCAATCCTTTCGGCCCGCGAACGACCAAGTATGCGCGCATTGGCACGCGGTATGGAGTCACATTTCTTCACCAGAGGCCTACGTCGAGGAGCCTGTCAACCGGTGAGTCTCATCATGGAAGGGTGTTGTTTTCGGTCTGCTCGCGATGTACGCCACTCCTCGTGATCGGAGTTTACCTGTTCCATCCGGTGGCGGTGGGAATCGCTGTGGCATCCATGATGCCGTTCTATAAAAAAATATCGCAACTACACGTCGTGGTCGTCGAAAAAGTCCGGTCCCTCCTTTCCTAATCCGAAATCCACGTGCGCATCACGAGAATAAGCGGTTGTCGAAACCTCTCTGGGCTCATTGACATATCCTGCGAAGAGGGATGAGGAGATGTGTGGAATAGGGGGAGTGTTCCTCCGCGCGGATGGGCACATTGATGTTCCCGGGGTGTTGGAGGTGATGCAAGAGCGGCAACACCATCGCGGACCGGATAGCCAGGGAATGTGGTATGACCCGGCACGCAGGATCGGCCTCTGTCATACACGTCTGGCCATTCTGGATCTCTCTTCGGCCGGGCAACAACCGATGCAGACCAAAGACGGGATGCTGATGGTGGTCTTTAACGGAGAGATTTATAACTGGCGTGAGATAAGGCAGAAATTGGAAGCTCATGGTGTGCAGTTCTACTCTCAGAGTGATACTGAAGTGCTTCTCGAGGCGTATCGATACTTCGGTCTGGATGTCGTACAGGAATTAAGAGGGATGTTCGCGTTTGCCTTGCTCGATCATCGGACTGGAACAGTCTTATGCGCCAGAGATCCGGTGGGGAAGAAACCATTTGTGTATGCGGAAACTCAGCACGGCGTCGCGTTTGCCTCAGAGATTCCGGCGCTGCTCGCCATGCCAGCCTGCGATACAACGATCCACCGTGCTGCCGTAGCCTCCATGTTGTTGCATAACCTGCGACATATCCCGGACCCACACACGGCGTACTGTGGGCTTAAGCGCTTACGCCCAGGTCATGCAATGCTTCTGAAGGATGGAAAGGTGGATCGGATATGGCGGTATTGGACGCCCCGGCCAGATAGTGGACCGACAACGACAAGACGGCTGCGCGAATTGCTGGAAGAGTCTGTGGCATTGCGAATGGTCGCAGACGTACCGGTTGGCGCACTGCTTTCGGGAGGAGTAGACAGCTCGGCGGTGGTTCATCTGATGCAACGGGGAACGAAGGAGCCGATCAGGACCTATGCACTCGGCTTTGATAGGGGAGATGAAGACCTCAAGCGGGCTCGACTGATGGCCGGCACGCTGGGTTGCATCCATAAAGAATTCTATTTTGAGCCGGATCGTCAGCTGACCGTCTTTCAGAGGATGTTGGAGACATATGGCGAACCGATTATGCTTCTTCCGCTGATTCATACCCACGAGCTTTGTCGGGCTATTCATGACGACGGAATGAAAGTGGTGCTGTGCGGGCATGGAGCAGATGAGCTCTTCTATGGATACACCGGTCATCTTCGGACGACACTGCTGTCCATCTGTCTCCCGTGGCTAGCGCCATTATCTCCACTCGCGCGATTGCTACCCAAAGGACGAATCAATGAGTTGATCGCGGTGCTGTCTGCAAAAGCTGGAGCCAGAAAGGCAGCCCTCTATCGTGTGAGCGAATCGGAGGTGTGGGATCAGCTCATTACCCCGGATGTGAGGCATGACCTGAGCAACTTGGCGGCTGAAGAAATGGAATATTGGGGTTCATTGATTCCACCCGGTCCATATATCGATGAGTCCAATTTTGTTGCCCTCATGATCGAGAATACGCATTCGGTTCAGATTGCCAGTGATCTGCCAGCGATGATGGCTTCTATTGAGATGCGCGCTCCGTTCTTGGATCAACGAATGGTTTCGTTTGCCTTAGCCACGCACTTTCATGAGAAAGTGCCGAGTGTGACGGACGCCAGCCGTCTCAAGCAGGTACTGAAAACGGCGGTGGCGGATATAGTACCGCCCGAACTCTTGTATGCGCCGAAGAGAGGATTTGGCATGGGAATTCAGGAGCGAATGGTTCTGGAAGGGCCATGGAAGCGTTTTGCTGACGAGATATTTGCGCAGCCTGATGATTGTGAGGGGCTCTTTGTCACACCGAAGATCAGCGAACTATGGCACTCGCATGAAACAAATGACAGGGTCAGTTCCAGTTTGGTTGCAAAGCTTCTCGCGATACAGGTATGGCGTGCCAGCCTCAACTGATAACCCCACATGAGTGACAAGCCGACGAGGCCTGCGCTAGTCAATGTGCAGACCGAAGACAGTTGCGCATCGTTTGAATGGCAGTGGACGCAGCAAACGGTGTTGGACAGCAAGAGCACGTTGTATCGAAAGCTGTTTGAGTCGAGAGGGGTCTGGTATGACCACTATGACGGCAAAATTGTTGCCGACGTGGGATCAGGGATGGGGCGGCTGACGTGGGCGTTGGCAGAGCTGACCCGGGCACGGGAAATTATTTCGGTGGAGTTGTCTCCCATGTCGGTTGCCAAGCAACGCACGTATATCACAGACCCGCGAGTGAAGTTTCTGCAAGCCGATTTAGCGATAGTGAAGTTTAAGGCTGATGTGATCCACGCAGCGGGAGTCATTCAGCATACGAGAGACCCATTCGTTACGTTGAGCAATCTGATCGATAACCTAACCGAAGGAGGCGAGCTGTTTATCTCGTTTTATTTGAGGACCATGGCCACGCAGATGCTTCAACCGCTTCGGCTTGTGTTGTCACGATTGCCGAAGCGTATGCTGTGGTCTCTCACACCTCTGTTGGCCCCCCTTTTCATGGTCCGGTGGGCGGGAAGAGAGAGTGGCTACAAAACTGCAATGCATACCGCCTATGACTGGTTCGGCTCTCACGAATTTCAATACTATTTTACGGACCGGCAGATTCGCAGACTATTCAATCAGTGCGGTATTCACCCCCACAATGTCATCCAGATCGCGAAGGGGCTCTACAAGGTCAGAAAAGGGGTCTTCCCCATCATGCTCGAAGAGGAACTCAGGGCGTTCTGACCTCCATGACAGGAAAGAGGTTTGGCCTGCGCTGTGTAGCCTCAATGATATTTTTGGCTGACACGGATTTAATCGGATCGTGCAACCCACAGAGACACACTAGTCTCGCGGTGAAACACCAGCTCTTCTGATGACGCCAGATCCATCAAAGTTAGGTACGGCAATGTTGTCATGTCCCGTCCGAGTTGTACCAGATGTGGTGTCGTGCATACTGGGAGAGGCAGCGGGAAAGACGGTCTTGAATGTGGGCGCAGCCGGAGGAGTCGAAGGGTACTTACCGGCTCACCGAGAGAACTGGCTGCATCATCGGCTTGGCAAAGTGGCCAAGGAGCTGGTGGGAATTGATATCGACAGAAACGGCATCGGTTGGGCCGCTCAACATGGTGTGACTATCGTTGAAGCAAACTGCGAATCGATGAATCTCGGACGCCAATTCGACGTGATTGTCATGTCCGATGTCATCGAACATGTAAATGCACCGGGCTTGGCGTTGCAGACGCTCATGTCGCATCTTAGGGCATCCGGACGTCTTCTGATCACGACGCCAAATCCAACTCACTACGCCACCATTGTTCGAGCAATACTCGGACGGCCCCAGAATGTCTACTATGATCATGTTGGGTGTTTCTTGCCTGAACATATTCAGGCCATGTGTAACCGATTTGGATACAACTTGGCGGCCGTGTATTTCTTTGGACATATCGATCGGAGAACCCTGAGCATGCATTTCAAATCGTATGTGAGCTTGCTAATCGGGAGGCAAATGAAACGCCTGAATGGATGGTATCTAGCAATTGTCGAACCGAGCAAACGCTAATACCAGGATGACGAATCTCGCAGACTGGAGCTGTGTTCAAGACGCTTGGAAGCGGTGGCTCGCCGTCACACGAGAGCGATGTCATCTCCATTTCAAGCTCGAAGGCGATGATCTCGCGACTCATCTCACTGTTTGCGGCGCAAGCGCTGGGCAAACTGCCGCGCGCGTGGCCCGAGATATTGAAGGCTCTTCTCCCAACACAATCCTGGAAGTTGGCTGCTCCGTAGGATTCAACTGTCTAGCTCTGGCTGAACGGTTTCCGTCTGCACATGTCGTGGGTATCGAGCCCGATGTGGATGCTGCGAGGGTTGCCGCAGCCATGGCTTCTGCGAGAGACGCCAACCGGGTTCAATTTATTCACGGTGTCGGCGAAGCCTTGCCGTTCAAGCTCGAGACCTTCGATCTCATCGTGTGCCACACCGTGATTGAGCATGTGCAGAGCGTCCCACGCGTGATCGCCGAGATGGCGCGAGTCCTATCCCGTCGGGGAGTCATCCATCTGGAAGCGCCCAATTATCGATGGCCGAGGGAACCTCATCTAGGAATATGGTGCGTTCCGATATTGGGGAAAAAATGGATGAGGGTGTCGGCTGCCCTTCAAGGAAAGCGCAATCATCTCTATTATATTGATCACCTGCAGCTCGTGAATCCCAATTGGTTAGAGCGTCTCTTTCGAGACAATGGCCTGATCTGGGAAAACAGAGTGCGGCGTAAGATCTTAAGGGCTGCATCGGGTGAGAAGGATTTGGTCAAGGAGTATCACGGGATAGGGGTAGCACTCCGATTCGTGAACACGCTTGGTGTTGTGCCCGCTATTGCGAATGCTGTCATTGGCACGGGAGTGTATCCGAGCGTGCTCTACACTGTTCGCCGGCAGGAATCTCCACCATAAGGACTGGAGTCTTTCCCAGTCTTTTCTCTACCATTCGGAAATCCGTCACGTGCGCGTGATCTCGTTGGAGAGGGTCGCTTCCTTCATAAAACTAGGGGGACTCGCTCCTCAATTCTCTTTTGCGATTACGACCGGTTACGCGCTGATGGGGCTCAACCTCCTCATTCAGCTCGGTCTTGTACCCCTCTACATTCAAAAGTTGGGAAAAGTCCAGTTTGGCATGCTGATGATCATCTTTTCCTTCATGAATTTTGCGGCACTCGGTGTCGGTTGGCTGTCTGGAGGAATTGCGCGTCTTCTGGGGGAGCATGCCGCAAGGCAGGACCATGAACAATTAGCAAAAACGTACATCACAGCAAAGGTGTTGTATGTAGGTTATGCGGTCGTCGTCGTTTTGTTACTTGGCGTCATCGGGGCAATATCCTTTGTCTTGTCGGGTGAAGGGCCAGCTTCTTTGAAGTGGGACGATTCTGTCTGGCTCAGCATAGGAATTGCGGCTCTATACTTCATCGCACAGTATGACTTTGCGATTGACCGGATTACTTTGGTGGCGATGACGAGACAGCCAGCTGCCGATTTGATCCAAATGGTCGGGCTCTGTGTGACCGCGCTATTCGTGACGACATGGTTGGTAAATGGCGGTGGAATGGCCGGTGTATTAGGGGGGTATTTGCTCGGTACGTTGATGGCGAGAATCGGGAGTTGGCGTTATATGAAGCAAACTGGGTTGCATATTCTCCCCTCCCTCTCGCGTTACGGGGGTATGGATTCTTGGAAAAAGCTCGTTGGGATCACGTCCGGTGGGTACTTCATTTACGGCGTCACGTTGCTGGCCATGCAAGCCGATACAATGGTTGTTGGTTGGTTGGGAGGATCTGCACTCGCTGCGGAATTCACTCTTGTGTGGAAGATACCGGAGGTGATTATTCAGCTGATATGGAGGATACCCGGTGCCCTTGAACCCTATATCATCCGACTGGACACGCTGGGTCGGTACGAGCGCATCCAAGATATCTACAAGCAGGGATTGGGATGGATGCTCGGAGCAAGTGTCCTCGCCAGTGTCATGTATGCCCTTCTCGGCCACCCGTTCGTCATGCTTTGGGTTGGAACTGCACAGGCACCGTCTAGCCAGTTGGCTTATGTTTTTGCGGCGCTCGCGATGTTTTGGTTGTGCGCGGTCCGTTGGCCAGCTGGATTTGCTCATGCGACGGTTAGGCTCAGGCAGCTCAATTGGGTTGCTGGGCTTGAGGTTGTTGGAAAATTAACGATTGCCCTCATGCTGTTTCCAAAACTGGGTTATACGGCCTTCTTTATCGCAATAAGCCTGGTGCATTTCTTTGGAGCATTCTGGATGTATCTTCGGTTAGGAACCTATAGCAAGGGGCGAACATGAATATCCTTGCGATTCAGACTGGACACAATGCCACGATTGCCTTGCTCAAAGACGGCGTGATTACGTCAGTTCTCAGCCAGGAAAAACTGGATAACATCAAGAATTCAGCCGTGTTTCCACAGCAAGCCATTCAAGCTGTGCTGGATCAAGAGAAACTGAGCACCGCTGATATTCAACAGATAGCAGTAGCCAGTCTCGTCGTCTATCCCCAACATTGTTTTGATTATCTGTTCAATCGATATAATTACATCGAAGATCGTTCCAAAGCGCTTCGATTTGCCAAGAGACTCGAAAAGGGACTCACTGGTCGGGCGTTTCCCTGGGTCTTTACCCAGTTGAGAGAGATGCGACAGAAAAACCTCATGCTGGTTGGCCAGCGGCAACTTGACCAGCGTTTAGCCGAAATGGCGCTCGGTGACAAGCCGCGGACTCACATCGAGCATCACACCTGTCACGCCAGAGCTGCGTATCATGGACTTGACCCAAGCAGGGGGTGCGAGGATGCCCTCATTTTCACCTTGGATGGGAGCGGTGATGGACTATGTGCCACTGTCACGCGAGCAGGAGCCAACGGACGATGGGAGCGTTTAGCAGCGACCCCCGCGCGATCATCCTTGGGAGGGATTTATTCAAATACGACCCGGTTCCTCGGGATGAAGATTCTTGAGCACGAATATAAGGTCATGGGCCTGGCTCCGTATAGTAAGACCTACTACAAAGAAACCTACGAACGCATTTTCAAGGACATTCTCACTCTTGATCCTGTTGATCCGCTTCGTTTTCATTCGGCAGTTGACACCTCGTTGTTCTTTGACTATCTCGCTGAACAGGCTATGGGGGAACGATTCGACAATATTGCTGGTGCTTTACAGCATCTATTAGAAGAGCGGGCAACCGAGTGGATTCGTGAAGCAATCAAAAAAACCGGGATCAGGCGAATTTTTACGAGTGGTGGCGTGTTTATGAATGTGAAGTTGAATCATCGCGTTCAAGAAATGAAGGAGGTGGATCAGGCTTTCTTTATGCCGTCGTGTGGTGATGAGTGCAACCCGATTGGGGCGGCCTATGCGTTGGCGGTTCAACAGGGCATTCCGGTCCAGCCCCTTCGAGACATCTACTTGGGCTTGGAATACAGCGATTGCTCACTCCAAGCGTTCATTGAGCACAATGGTCTTCAGAATCGTCATCGGATTGTGAGGCCAGACAACGTTGAGGAAGCCATCGCAGAGCTACTAGCAGATCAACAAGTCGTGGGACGATTTGCTGGCCGCTGCGAATGGGGAGCACGATCGCTCGGCAATCGAGCCATACTTGCCCACCCGAGCCATCTGGAAAGTTTCTATACGGTCAATGATCTTATCAAAGCTCGAGACTTCTGGATGCCATTTGCACCAACGGTGCTGGACGCAGCCGCGTATCGCTACTTAGAGGATTACAATCCCAAAAAGGCTGAGGCCCCTTACATGATTACCGCCTTCAAAGCCACTGCTCTAGGTATTAAGCACTTGCGTGCCGCGATGCATCAAGGTGATCACACCATACGTCCGCAAGTACTCGTTGAAGATGTAAATCCGGAATACTATCGACTGATACAAGCATTTGAGCGACGGACTGGAGTGGGAGCCGTGCTGAATACAAGTTTGAATCTTCACGGCTATCCACTCGCTGCGACGCCTGAACAAGCGCTCATGACATTTGAGAATTCTGGACTCCGTCACCTCGCGCTCGGGAGCTTTTTGATAAGCAAGTCGTGCTGACGGGTGTCGTCTTGAAGAGGAACAATGGAAAAACCATCTGAGGGAAGGCTGGACTGGATTGATGAACTGCGAGGAGTCGCGGCGCTTTCAGTATTGGGAGGACACTGCCGTCTTCTCTTCCAAGATTCTTCAATGACACTGACATTCCTGGACGTTTTCCCGCGAGGTGTTCAGCTCTTTTACCTCTTGAGCGGGCTTATCCTTTATCAGCTTTATCAGGAGAAGGTGACGGAATTGCAAGGCTACTGGGCTTTTCTAATCAGGAGGTTCTTCAGAATTGCGCCAATGTTCTATGTGGCCGTGTTTCTATGTGTGGGACTATTCCCTTCGCGAGTGATCGATGCTCCCGCGAATATCATCACGCATCTTTCTCTCCTGTCATTCGGCTTCAACCCGAAATTTCTCAACGGAATTGTTGGAGTAGAGTGGAGTGTGTTTGTCGAGTGTTGGTTTTATGTTCTATTCCCGGCATTGGTTCTCCTGTTTCGGAAATGGCCGTACGTGACTGCGCTGACGACGCTAGGCATATCTGCGCTTCAAACGGGGTTTGTGTACTTGAAGGAGACGGATGTTCTCACGCGAACCTTCTTCTATAATATGCCGACGGCTCAACTTTGCTTCTTTGTACTCGGAATGTTCTTGGCTGATGCTCTGCGTAGGCCGCCGCTACGGCAACCACAATATCTATTTGGGGCCAGTCTTGTTTCGCTGCTTGCGCTTCCCTACCTTGTAAAACCGTTTACGCTGCAACTCTATCTTAGTTACTTTCTTCTCGCCGCGATGGTGTACAGCTATGCGAGTCTGGATCGACCCAAGGTGGTCAGAATGCTGCTAGGATTCGCTGGATTGACAAGCTATTCAATCTATCTCCTCCATATACCAGTGATCGAGTTAACTAGGCAGATTGATCTGGTCGCGCCCCCGGTGAAGTTGGTCATGATGCTTTCTGCACTGTTTGCGGTGTGTTTCATGACCTATAAGTACATTGAACTCCCCGGGATTCGTCATGGGCATCGGTGGAGTCATAAGTTTCTTGCATCACACGGTTTGAATGACGCGAAGCGGATAGCAAGTTGATTGGATCGCAACCGAGATCTAGTTCCTATTTCTTCCTATCTGGGTGGCAGTGATTCACGCGTCAACCTCCGTGCTGTTCCCAGGCGATGTTTAATTACCCAATCTACTTTTATCCTCACGCCTACCTGCGCGATCGCCAGTTGGATACGATCCGGAATTGGCCTCTAGAGCAGGTGCTGAATCCCCAGTTGTCGGAGGAGCGGCGAGGCGCGCAGGTTACTTCCACACAGTCGCTCGCAAAGACCTTACACGTCACCTGGAAGCAGTGCCTTCCTCTGGTGAACCTGAAGCTTCGTCCGAAGAGACTACCATCCGATGCTGTGGTCTATGTGTGGGGTGGTGTGCTGGTGTGGGGTCCGTTCATTGTGGAGTTGGATAACCCTTATGCTTTGACGGGCTATAACATCAAAGCCATGTCGCTGTATCGCGGGCTGTTGAACAGATTTCTGAAAAGCTCCCGGTGTCTCGACATTCGCTGCTTGAGTCAGGCCTGTAAGGAAACTGTACGGCTTTTGTTCGGGGAGGCCGTTGCCGCGAAAGCATCTATCCATTACCCGAGGATTCTCCATGTCGTCGATCAAGTCTCCATCAAAACAGGAGTGGAATGTCGCTTCTTGTTTGTAGGGACTCAGTTTGAAATTAAGGGTGGGGCAGCGCTCGTACGGGCCTTTCGCCGCGTGTATGAGCAAGTTCCATCAGCTCATCTCGATATGATTACGCACCTTCCACCAGAATTTTCCCGTGAGGTCGCTGATTGTTCTGGGATTACCGTTCACGAGGCACGATTCTCACGCCAAGAAATATGGGATCGATTCATGTGCCAGGCGGATGTCCTGGTGCATCCCACCTATGTGGAGTCTTTCGGAATGGTCGTGCTTGAAGCACTGGCTCATGGGCTCGCGATTATCGCGACCGATGTCTATGCGATCCATGAGATGGTTCAGGATGGAGTCAATGGAGCACTGCTCAAGCCACCGCTCTCTATTTGGGATGGATTTCAACCCTCAAAGTATTACTTAAAACTAGAAGTCATCAAGTCGTGTATCGCGGATACGGACACGGGGCAATTTGAACATGACCTCACAGTTGCCATGCTGCGGCTCGCACATGACGTGGCTATCCGTGGTCGATTTAGAGCTGCCAGTCGAAAGCTGTTCCTAGACAAGTTTTCGGGATCTGATACTAGGTGACCATGCTGCTGTCTTTTGTCATTCCCGCATTTCAGGCTTCTGAGACTATCCGAGCCACTCTCAGATCGGTCTTTTCCCCGATCCAAAGCTCTTCGACGTCCTTCGAAATCGAGGCGCTAGTCGTTGACGACGGGAGCCGTGATCACGATGTCCTGGCTGGTATTGTTCAGCAGTTTCCGAACGCACGACTATTCAGACACCCGGTTAATAGAGGGATGTGTGCGAGCAGGAACACGGGAATCCATGAAAGCCAGGGTGACGTGGTCGTCGTTTTGGACGCTGACGATGAACTCGTTCTTGAATGGCCTACTGTCCTCGGTGAGATCCTTGAGGAATGGCCTCATCATCTCAATGTATGCTTTAGCGCCTGTCGGACACCAGATGGCCGAAGTACGGTAAGTGACCCAAACTTTTCCGGGATGATCACGTTTGAGGATCTCCTCAATGAATACCACTCCGGGGAATACCTTCCCATGTTTCGGGGTGCCTATGTTCGGAAGAGAAAGTATGTGGATCTGGGATTACGGAAGTCCTGCGGGATTCTTTCATACCTTTGCTTCGCTCAAGATGCCCCAATTTGGGCTACGCCGAAAGTCATGCGAATCTACAAAGAACGTGAGGGCGGATCTGTCACGAGCAACTGGACGACGGCGGAAAAGGCAAGAGAGACTGTACAGTGCTATCAAGTCTTATTTGACCGGTTTGGTGACAGTTACAAGAAGTTGGCGCCACGGACATATCGAACAAAGCTACTCCGCTATGCGGTCTACCTGAGACTCGCTGGAGAAAAAGGCGCTTGGCCAGCATGGCTGAAAAGCGCCCATTGGACCTGTATGCTGGAAACGCTGGGGGTCTTCAGTGTTCTCCTCGTGGGCCAAGAGAGCGCCGCCTGGATCGTGAAGCACGCTAAACGGAAGGGACTTATCAGGCAGTATGGATGAGGTGAAGCAAACAGCCGAATTCTACGAGCGGTTTTGGGAAAAGGAGGATTACCAACTCGCCTATGCGTTTGATTCGGCAGTGCGTGACCGGTTTCCAGCTATCTTGCAAGTGTGGGGACAACTTCGTTCTCCTCATCGAGTTCTGGATTATGGATCCGGTAATGGTGTGCTTACATCTTGGATGTACGCGAATGGATTTGGAAACGAGCTAGTGGGTATCGATATCAGTCAGGCCGGTGTCAAATACGCGGCAAGGACCTTTGGTAAAAGTGAAGTTGTATTCAAAACTTTCCAGCCTGGAGAGGCATTGGATCATCTGGGGTGTTTCGACGTGGTTGTCAGTTCCCATGTTTTGGAGCATGTCGCTCATCCAGAGAGTTCGCTGGCACAAATGATTCCGCTTTCGGAGTGGTTTGTCTTAGAGGTCCCTCTCGAAGAGTGTGTCGTGCAGAAATGTTTGAGCGCGTGCGGGAGAAATAGATTAAGCAATCCTGTGGGGCACGTGAACTTCTGGACAAAGAAAAAGTTCCGCTCTTTCTTACAATCCTGTGGCCTCTTCGTTGTTCGCGATTTCCATTATGCGTCGGCGCCGTTTTCACAATTCAACAATCTATTTAAACGAATCCTGGAACGCGCAGCATTGCATATGTTGGGGATCTCCTTATATGGACAATTTATGGCAACGCACTATGCCGTTCTGGCCCATCGACATCCTGCCTGGAGAACTTATCTCGAGCAGCGAAAGGGAGTAGCGATTTGATTCCGCATAATCGTCATGCGTAGGGTAGTGAACACCGCTCCTTCTATATGTGTCGAACGCTAAGCATCCCACGTTTCTCTCACGAATGTTCAAATGCACGAGGATTGAGGAAGAGGCTATGTGCGGTGTGATTGGCTGGATAGACCGGTCTCTCGACAGGGAGTTGGCTAGGCGGATGAGGGCTTGCCTGACACATCGAGGCCCTGATGACGAAGGGGAGTGGTGCGATCCGTCTTCTACTGTGTGGTTAGGGCATCGCCGTCTCTCGGTCCTGGATCTCTCAACCGAGGGACATCAACCCATGGCATCTCCAAGCGGGCGGTATGTCATTACTTATAATGGAGAGGTCGTCAATCATAAGTTGCTTCGGGCAGAGTTGCAGCGGCTCGGATACCAATTCAGAGGTCATTCTGATACGGAGGTTGTCGTTGCTGCAATTGAAGCGTGGGGAATTGACGAGGCCTTGGGGCGGTTTATCGGTATGTTTGCCTTTGGCCTGTACGACCGCACCGAGGACTGCCTCTGGCTTGTGCGCGATCGTATGGGCATTAAACCGATCTACTACGCCCAAAGTGGCAAGTCCTTCGCTTTTGCGTCCGAGCTACGGCCGCTTCGACTGTTACCTTGGGTCGATACGACACTCGATCATGAAGCGCTTGCGGCCTACTTTCGATATTTGTATGTTCCGGCTCCCGCCACGATCTTCTCTGGTGTGCGTAAACTGTTACCGGGCACATGTCTCCGGTGGGACGGGCAACAGCTTGAAGAACGGCGTTACTGGAATCTCTCAGAAGTAGCCCACGAAGGGATTCATCATCCTGTAGAAACAACGTTTTCCGAAACGGCTGATGAACTCGACAAGCTTTTGCGCGACGCAATTCGACTTCAGATGGAGGCAGATGTTCCACTCGGTGCGTTTCTCTCCGGCGGTATTGATTCTTCGACGGTCGTCGCGCTCATGCAAGCTCAAAGTGACAGGCCCGTTCATACCTTTTCCATCGGTTTTTCGGAACGGTCGCATGACGAATCGACCTTTGCCCGAACGGTGGCCTCGTATCTGGGTACGCAGCACCATGAAGAGCGTTTGGTAGCGTCTGATGTTCTGAAACTGATTCCCGAGATTGCGACACGTTATGACGAGCCCTTTGGTGATAGCAGCAGCGTGCCAACCTTCCTTGTGAGCCGATTCGCTCGACAGTATGTGACGGTGGCGTTGTCAGGAGACGGTGGCGACGAGATGTTTGGGGGCTATCCCCGATATTTTTGGGCCTCTCGCATTGCTGCATGGCGTGCGCGCCTGACTCCGATTGGGGCCCAATATTTCGGTCGCGCATTAGGCAAGATGCCGGCTGGTCTTATTGATTATCCGGGAGCGCTTTTTGGTGGTAACCGATGGGCGGGGAGCGAGGGTCTATCGGCTCGCGTTCGACGGTTGGGGCGCTATCTCGCGACAGATCCTGACTCCGTCTATGAGGAGGTCATCGCGGCGTGGCCTGATGTTGCAAGACTTCTTGGAGGTACGATTCCGAACGAACTTGGACCTCATCCGTGTCACTTTCCTGATTTGGATTGGCCGGAACGAATGATGGCTGTGGATCAATCAAATCAGTTGCCCGATGATTTCTTGACAAAAGTCGATCGAGCCTCAATGGCCATGTCACTGGAGGTGAGAGTGCCGTTGCTCGATCATCGTATTGTCGAGTGGAGTTGGCGAATTCCTCGATCGTTCAAGCTGGCCTCTCGTGGCGACCGCGGCAAGCTGCTGTTGCGCGAAGTGCTCTCGCGTTATGTTCCGGTGCATCTCACGGATCGGCCGAAGATGGGCTTTGGCATGCCGCTCGGTCAATGGCTTCGGAACGAACTTAAGCCATGGGCTGATGGTCTACTGAACTCTGATCGCATGCGGAAGCAAGAGATTCTCAATCCTGTCCTAGTCCGTGAGGTATGGCAGGAACACCTGGCTGGCCAAGATCGGCTCGCGCAGCTCTGGACCGTACTGATGTTCACTCAATGGTTGGAACAATCGTGGACCTGAGTATGTTGG
Source organism: Nitrospiraceae bacterium (assembly GCA_035623075.1). Classification (NCBI taxonomy): domain Bacteria; kingdom Pseudomonadati; phylum Nitrospirota; class Nitrospiria; order Nitrospirales; family Nitrospiraceae; species Nitrospiraceae bacterium. Next base: position 83,450 of record DASPUC010000020.1, read on the forward strand.
ATTGCCTATGCCGAACCGGATTAGGGTTCTTCATCTGATTAGTTCGTTAGACGTGGGAGGTGCTGAGACTCAACTGTTGAGTCTCCTGTCCCACAGCAACCGCGATCGTTTCGACCATTCCGTTCTTTCCCTGACCTCCATAGGCCTTATTGGTGATCATATCCGTCAGTTAGGCGTGTCGGTCGGTGGATTGAATATGCTACGAGGAGTCCCATCACCTCAGGCCGTGTGGGAGCTCTGGAAAATTCTCAAGGGCCTACAGCCTCAGGTTCTTCAGTCTTGGATGTACCATGCTGATCTCCTCGCGCTTTTTGGGAGAGCCAAGGGTACAAGGAAGTTAGTGTGGAACATCCGTTGCTCCGATGTAGATATGACCCATTATCGCTTCTTGTCGAAGTGGGTGGTGAATCTCCTCAGTGTTTGTTCCGGTATCCCTGATGGGGTCGTTGTAAATTCTCACGCGGGAAAGCTCGTTCATGAGCAGTTAGGGTATCACCCAAAAATGTGGCAGATCATTCCAAATGGGGTCGATCTCGACCAGGCTCGCCCCGACCTTTCGGCGCGGATCTGGCTTAGGCAAGAATGCAAGATTGCTGAGGACTGCCTTCTCATTGGCCTCGTTGCACGACGTGACGCGATGAAAGACCATCCAACCTTCTTAATGGCAGCCGGTATCATTCATGAGAAGCTTCCGGATGTTCACTTCGTCCTAGTCGGCCGCGGAGTCGATGGTGCAGATGACGAACTGCGGACGTTACTAGCCGAACATGACTTGATGGATGCGACCCATCTGCTCGGCCAGCGAGAGGATGCTCTTCGTATCACGGCGGGGTTGGACATCGCATGCTCCGCGTCCGCCTTCGGCGAAGGATTCTCTAATGCCGTCGGTGAGGCTATGGCCTGCGGGGTGCCTTGTGTCGTGACTGATGTAGGTGATTCGGCAAGGATTGTTGGTGAGACAGGGCGCATTGTACTACCTAAGAATCCGGACGCATTGGCCCACGCCTGTTTGGAGCTGGTCGAGTTGGGCGCAGCTGGTCGCCGGGCATTAGGCGGACTCGCACGAGCGAGGATGGAAGAGCATTACGATATTCGCGCTGTGACTGCTTGCTACGAGACGCTCTATACATCGCTGGTGAGGAACGGACCAACTCAGGTGTAAAGGTCATTTGCGCAAGCCACTCGGATTTCCTAGCTGTTTCAATGTAGCTCTAACTAAGGGGATTGTGACGTTGGTCTAGGTGTATGAGAACCGTTTTGTTAGTTAGCACGAATGACCCGCAATCTTGATGCGCAAACCGTACAAGGGTTCGGAGACGAGTGGACACGGTTTGATCAAAAAGGACTTGCTGAGCATGAACGCGAGGAGCTGTTTAATAGATACTTCCACATTTTTCCGTGGCAGCTTCTGCCGGCCGGCGCTGTTGGATTCGATCTTGGATGCGGGAGCGGCCGCTGGGCTGCTCTGGTCGCTCCGCGGATTCGTCGACTCCATTGTATCGATGCCAGCGAGTCGTCAGTGGCCGTGGCGCGTCGGAATCTTGCGAGCCTTCCTAATTGTGAATTCCATGTTGCGTCGGTGGATCAGCTCCCTCTCGACGCCGATTCTATGGATTTTGGTTACTCGCTTGGAGTGCTGCACCACGTGCCTGACACAGAGGCAGGCTTACGCGCCTGTGTCAATGCTCTGAAGCCTGGCGCGCCCTTTCTTCTGTATCTCTATTATGCCTTCGACAACCGACCTTGGTGGTTTCGTCTTCTCTGGAGGATTAGTGATCTTGGAAGGCGGGTTATTTCACGCTCGCCGATGAGGCTACGGTATGCCATCAGTCAGATGATAGCGGGGATCGTCTATTATCCTTTGGCGAGACTGTCCTTTCTTCTTGAACGGGTTGGAGTGAATGTCGACTGTGTCCCGTTGTCATCATATCGCGCGCACTCGTTCTATGTTATGCGGACCGACGCGCTCGACCGCTTTGGAACCAAGCTCGAACAGCGTTTTACCGCCGCTCAGATCCGTGGGATGATGGAACGGGCAGGTCTCGAACGAATTACATTCAGTGGTTCAGTGCCGTTCTGGTGCGCGGTCGGGTTGAAAAAGTAACTCTGATGTGCGGGATAGCCGGCATACTTGGAAATGGCTCCTCGGGAATGGATGCTGTCGTTCAGATGATGGTCGAGGCCATTCGCTATCGCGGTCCCGACGATTCGGGTGTATGGTCTGATCCCGCGCTGGGTCTCGCGATCGGGCATGCCAGACTCTCGATTCTTGATCTCTCTCCCGAGGGTCATCAGCCGATGGTGTCATCGGGTGGGCGCTACGTCATCACTTATAATGGTGAAGTCTTTAATTTTGCCGCGCTCTCCAAGGAACTCGAAGGTGAAGGAGCTCGTTTTCGTGGTCATTCGGACACAGAAGTCATGCTGGCGGCCTTCGAATATTGGGGGATCGAGAAGGCGATCGGTCGCTTTGTGGGAATGTTCGCATTTGCCCTCTGGGATCGAGAATTGCGTCAACTGCATCTCGTTCGCGATCGAGTCGGTATAAAACCTCTCTATTTCGGCTGGGTCGGAAAGACCTTTCGATTCGCATCTGAACTGAAAAGTATGCTGGTCGCGACCGAGCGCCCCGAGATCGATCGGAGCGCGCTCGCACTCTATATGCGATACGCCTACGTTCCGGCGCCACGCTCGATCTACCGACACGTTTTCAAGTTGCCTCCCGGATGCTGGCTAACAATAGGGATTGATCAGGCACACAGTCCTGAGCGATTTGTTCCGGACCCTGATGATCCGGCGGCCAGTTGGAAACCGATTCGATACTGGTCGGCAAAACAGGTCGTCGAGCAGGGCTGTGCCGCTCGGTATGGTGGATCTGACGATGAGGCGATTGACGAATTGCAGTCATTGCTACTGGAGGCAGTACGCCTTCGGATGGTGGCAGACGTTCCGCTTGGGGCGTTCTTGTCCGGCGGGATCGATTCGTCGACGGTGGTTGCATTGATGCAGGCACAGAGCGCTCAACCCGTTCGGACCTTTAGCATCGGATTCCAAGAAGATGATTACAATGAGGCCAAGCATGCCAAGGTGGTTGCGCAGCATCTGGGGACGGACCACACCGAATTGTATCTCACAGCGCAAGCTGCGATGGCCGTTATTCCCCGCTTGCCTGTCATGTATGACGAACCGTTTGGCGATTCGTCGCAGATTCCGACATTTCTTGTCTCACAACTGGCCAAGCGACATGTTACAGTCGCCCTGTCCGGAGACGGAGGAGATGAACTCTTTGCCGGGTACTATCGCTATTTTTGGGCGCAAAGAATTTGGAGCAATGTGTCCCGGATCCCACTGTCGCTGCGGAAAGTCTTGTCCAAAAGCCTTTCGAGGGTTTCCCCGGAAAGTTGGACGACGACATTTTCTCGGTTCCAGTTCCTGTTGCCGGCGTTGTCGAACCCTGGGCACAAAATGCATCGCTTATCAGAACTGTTGATGATGAAAGACCCGGAAGGCATGTACCTTGGTCTTGTGTCGCAGTGGGCGACACCGACCAGCATCGTCGTCGACGGCTACGAGCCGCTTACACCAGTCACAGATTCCAGCCGGTGGGCCAATGTTCCAGATTTTATCCACCGCATGATGTTTCTCGATCTACTCACGTATTTACCGGACGACATCTTGACGAAAGTGGATCGCGCCAGTATGGCGGTCAGTCTGGAAGCGCGTGTCCCGCTGCTCGACCATCGAGTCGTCGAGTTCGCATGGCGGTTGCCGATGCGCATGAAAATCCGCGAGAAGGGAACCGGCAAGTGGATCTTGCGTCAACTGCTGTATCGGTATGTTCCCTCAGAACTGCTCGAGCGGCCAAAGATGGGCTTTGGCGTTCCGATCGAACACTGGCTGCGGGGACCGTTACGTGAATGGGCTGAAGATCTCCTGAACGAAAACCGCCTGAGACAGCAAGGGTATTTGCATCCTCAGCTGATTCGTGAGAAATGGGCGGAACATCTTTCCAGGAAACGAAACTGGCCGTACTTACTATGGAACGTCTTGATGTTCCAATCGTGGCTTGAGCAGTGACGGAGGTCCAACCGCGCCTCCTCTTTCTGATCACCGAAGACTGGTATTTCTGGTCTCACCGTTTGGACTTGGCGAAAGCCGCTCGAGCGGCAGGATTCGACGTCGCCATCGCGACCCGGGCGACCGATCATGGAGATCTGATTCAACGAGCGGGGTTTCGACTCCTGCCCATTAGCCTGGCCCGGCGTAGCCGCAATCCAATACGCGAATGTGCCTCGATTCGGGAACTCATCAGCCTCTACCGACGGGAACGTCCCCATATCGTCCATCATGTCGCGTTAAAACCGATTCTGTATGGAGCTGTGGCTGCCTGGTGGGCAAAAATTCCGGTGGTCATCAGTGCCTTTGCCGGTCTTGGTTATACATATACAGATCGGCATGATCGATCAGGTCCACTACAACACGTCATCACATGGAGTCTCAAAGCAGCGATTCGTCTGAGCCACTCCGTGGTGCTCTGTCAGAATGCTGACGATCGGGACCGACTGGTTGAACGAGGCATCGTCCGATCAGATCACGCCCGGATCGTGGCTGGCTCCGGTGTGGATACCGAGGCCTTTCGGATGGCAGATACTCCAGTAGGGGTTCCCATCGTTCTTCTCCCGGCCCGCATGTTATGGGATAAGGGAGTCGCCGAATTCATAAGCGCGGCGCGGCTGCTGCAGGCAAAGGGGGTTCGAGCCAAGTTTGTGCTGGTCGGCCGTTGTGACGACGACAATCCTGCCGCAATTCCGCGGAGTCAAATCCACGACTGGGTACGTGAAGGGACGGTCGAATGGTTGGGGCATCGAGAGGATATGGCCAAAGTCTATGCAGAAGCCTCAATTGTGGTGTTGCCATCCTACCGGGAAGGACTTCCGAAAGTCTTACTGGAGGCAGCTGCCTGCGGCAAAGCGCTCGTTGCGACGGATGTACCAGGTTGTCGGGAAGCGGTACGCCATCAGGTGAATGGACTGTTGATTCCTGTACGTGATGCGCCCGCATTGGCCCAGGCTATTGAGGCCTTGCTGGCTGACGGACCAACTTGCGACAGAATGGGGAAGGCCGGGCGCGAACTCATTGTCCGAGAATTCGCCATACCGAAGATTACAGCTCAGATCAACGCGCTTTACCGGGAGTCGCTCAAAACTCGAGGAGTGGATCTTTCCGCTCCTGGGCATGCATGACCAAGGTGCTGGTGACAGGAGCCAATGGTTTTCTTGGCGCCGTAGTGGTGAAAGAACTCAGTCAGGCTGGATATGAGGTGCGAGCGCTGGTGCGTTCCCTCTCGAATACAGTGAAGTTTCCTGCCGATGTGGAGGTTGTGACCGGGGATATTCGAGATGCAGTCGTCACGAAGCAGGTTGCGGCTGGCTGTGAGGGCATCATTCATCTCGCTGGAAAAGTCCACGCAATAGACGAGCGTGAAGGAAATGAGGGTGACTATTACCAGACCAATGTGGAGGGGACGAGGCATGTCCTGGAAGGTGCCGCAACAGCGCATGTGCAGCGAGTCATCTTTGCCAGTTCCGTGAAGGTGTTCGGAAAGTCGACAGAGGGCTGTGTTGACGAGACGGCCTCACCCACTCCCCAGACGGCGTATGCGCGTTCGAAATGGCAGGCTGAAAAGTTGGTATCGGAATATGGGAAACGCACCGGCACAGTCGCAGTCTCCCTCCGACTGCCGATGGTCTACGGTCCGACTGAGAAGGGAAATCTCTATCGAATGATCTCAGCCATCGACCATGGGCGATTTCCTCCTTTCCCGAAGATCGACAACCAACGAAGCCTCGTGCACGTTCGCAACGTTGCTCAGGCGATGCTGTGTTGTCTTCGGCAGACACGAACACGGTTGTCTGCCTATATCGTCGCCGATGCACAGCCCTATTCGACTACCCATCTGTACGAAAGCTTGTGCCGTGGATTAGGAAAACGGCTTCCATCCTGGCGAGTGCCGCTCGGTTTGCTGAAAGCTGCTGCCCGATTCGGTGATCTGGTTCAGATAGGAACAGGACGGACATTCGCATTGACGACTTCGACGTTGGGGAAACTGATCGAGTCGGCCTGGTATAGCCCTGCTGCGATCGCGCGAGATTGTGGGTACTCTCCTTTCTATTCGTTTGATGATGCGGTTCCCGAGATCGTAAACTTTTATCGAATGTCGACAACGTGATGCTTCTCGTGATCCTCGTCGCGGTCGGGGGACTGACTTGGTGGTGCACCGGGTGGCTGGCTCATCGAGATGCAAGGTTTAGATTATTAGATCTCCCGAACGAACGATCTTTGCATCAGACCCCCACTCCACGAACCGGTGGTCTTGCCATCATGGGAGGTGTGTTGGTCGGACTCGTCGCCCTTGCTGTTGGAGGAGCGTGGCCAACGGGCCAGGGTCCAACAGGATTGTATGGCTGGCCGACGTCGGTCTGGATCGTCGGATTGACATCGAGCTTGGCAGTGGTGTCGTTTTGGGATGATCGGAGGGGGCTCCCAATTGTGGTCCGTTTTGGGGTCCACCTTGCCGCAGCCGTGATGCTGACTGTCGGTGCTCAGCTCACCGTGTCACGGGTCGATATGCCTCACATCGGCACTTTCGAGCTCGGTTGGCTTTCACTGATCGTTTCGATCGCCTTTCTCGTGTGGATGACGAATCTTTACAATTTTATGGATGGCATGGATGGCTTCGCTGCCGGGATGACACTACTAGGAGGTGGTTTTCTTGCCTCGCTGGCCTGGCGCGCTGAGCACCGGCTGATCTTGGTGTTGTCATTACTCCTGGCCGTCGCTGCTCTGGGATTCTTAGCGCATAATTTTCCTCCGGCGAAGATCTTCATGGGAGATGTCGGGAGCGTCCCAACAGGGTTCCTGATTGGAGCCCTGATTCTCTTAGGATGTCGGGATGGGCTCTTTACGGTATGGGTGCCACTCATGCTGTTTTCCCCCTTTATCGTGGATGCGACTGCTACGCTGATTCGACGGGCGGCACACGGTGAGCAAGTATGGATCGCCCACCGGACACATTACTATCAACGGCTGGTCTTGCTTGGGTGGGGACACCGGAAGACCGTTCTTGTGGAATATGGTCTGATGGTTCTGTGTGGCGTCCTCGCGTGGGCCTATCAGACCGCCGATGATTCAGTTCGTCCGTTCATCCTTGGCTCCTGGGGATTGCTTATGTTGTCGGCGATGTGGGCTGTTCATCTGGCAGAACGTTCGGTAGGGCAGCTTAGAACAGAGAATTAAGGTTGAGTGTACGAATTCTTATCGGTGGGGTCTGGCTGAGTACGGATGCAGGCAGTCGTTAACAATAATGAATTGATCTTGAGATCATGGCTATGACTCGGCACCCAGCTGTTTCGGAGAGCATTCTGCCCATTGACGGTATTCTTATCATCAACCCTAGGAATTTTATTGATCGTAGGGAAAACATCGAGAGACAGTTGCGGTCGTTAGGCTTGAAGTACGAGTTCATTCATGTCTACGACGCCTGTGATCTCGATCCAGCCACCACACAACGGTACTTCAGGCCTCCTTACCCTCATCTCGGGCATCAGTCCTGTGCCATGAAACACCTTGCAGCCCTGCGTCTCGTGGTCGAGCGGAATTGGGAGAGAGCGTTGATTTTGGAGGATGATGTGATCCTTGGTCGCGATTTTCTCCAAGGAGTCCGAGATGCGGTCAACGAAGCAAGCGCCATCGCTCGTTCCCATGTTGTGTACATCGGGAGCGGAGGAAATTTTTACACGCCTAAGAGTCTACGTGTTCCTGGTCAACGGTTGTACAAGGCTTCGAAGGGGCGATTTACGGATTCCTACTTCCTTGGAGCTGATACCGCCAGGCTTCGAGTGGACTGGATGGAGCAGCATGGAATAGCAGGAGCAATCGATGTGCATTTCGATGCTACCGATCCCAAGCTGGGGATTGAGTGGTACTGGCTCGAGGATCCCGTGGTCGAACAAGGCAGCAAGAACGGGACGTTTCGGTCGGCGATTCAGTCGGCCCCCCCGAATGTGATCCAGCGTGTTAGGTTCTGGTGGGAAAAGATGCGTCGCAAGCACATCTATCAGTTATGGCGGTAGCGCAGGGCGCCAGCTTGGTCGTCGATCGTTTCAAGGCAGCTTGTGATGACAAAGCAGCCTTGTGGATAAGCATCGCTCGAATATGGACAATCATCGCTGCCATAGGAGTTCTCTACTCTCCAACTGTCGCGAGTGTAGCCCTGATCACAACCTATGTGGCATTTGTGGCAAGCGGACAAGCGGTTGTCCGTCTGAGGAAAGTATTCCAGCGTCCCGCAGGCTATTGGGGGTTGATATTTCTCGGTATCGTGTTGCTCGGGATGACGTACGCTTCAGTTCCGTGGGCCGACCGGTGGATCGATTTCTATAAATGGCGGACCATCCTGTGGTTTGTCGTCGTCTTGTCGATCTTCGACGAGGAGCGATGGAAGATACGCTTGATGGTTGCGTTTATCTTAATCGTGGCAGTAGGGTTGATCGCATCGTATGTCACGGCCACGGGATGGATTACTCTATGGCGGAATCCTGATAATTTTTTGCGAAATTCGGTGACGCAAAGCATTGGGTTTGCTGTGGCAGCTGTGGTGTGTTTATGGCTGATCATGGAGAACACATTTCAAGGGAAAACGCGCTGGACCGCTATGCTGCTCGGGCCGTTGTTCGTGGCCAATATCGTTTTCATTACGAACGGGCGCAGTGGGTATGTCATTTTGGGGATTGGTGTCGGTGTGCTCCTTCTATGGAATGCCCGACCTTTACAGCGACTCATGGTCATAATAGGGCTTTCGCTTGCTTCAGTACTCGCAGTTACCTTATCCCCCCGTGTGAATCAAAACATCGCCATCGGTGTTGATCAATGGACACACGAACCTGAATCGACCACACTTACTGACATGGGCTCAAGGCGGGTGTTCTATGTGAATACCCTTGAAATCCTCCAGGACCATTGGTTGCTCGGCGTGGGCACAGGTGGTTTCAGACAGGCATACACGGATCAGGTCAACACGAAGTATGACCCTACAGACTGGCGAACTGTCGCGACCGGTGATCCACATAATCAATACTTGGCAGTGCTCGCCCAGCACGGGATCGGCGGATTGGCTGCATTCTTAGCATGGATCGTTGCCATCGCGCGTGATAAGGCTGGTCTTCCGGCCTACCGCAAGCTCGCGCTCGCCATCCTTTGTGGATGGTGTGTGACGAGCTTACTCAGTTCTCATTTCAGAACCTTCGCAGAAGGGCACCTGCTCATGACGTTTCTTGGCGCGCTCCTGGCAGTGGTGCCGCGTCAGGATCGGGCCGAGGTTGTCGGGGATAGCTCCGCACAGCCTTCTTCGTGAACACACATACGCTTGAGGTTTAGTAAATGAGCCGGAGCCGACACGTGGAGGATTCGGAAAGAAGCTGGATTGGATGAACAAAATCTCTGCATATATCATCGCTTTTAATGAAGCCGAGAAGATCGAGCAGGCGATCGGGAGCGTGCTCTGGACTGATGAAGTCATTGTTGCGGATTCCGGCAGTATCGATGAAACCGCAGCAATCGCTGAACGGATGAGGGCACGGGTCATACAAATTCCTTTCGAAGGATTCGGGGATCTTCGAAACAAGGCGGTGGCGGCGTGCACACATGAATGGATCCTGAGTATTGATGCTGATGAGCGCTGTACGCCGGAGGTTCGTGATGAAATTCTCCAACTCCTCTCCGGAATTCCGGCACACAATGCGTATCTCATCCCGAGGCGAAACTATTTCATGGGTCGTTGGATTTGGCATTCAGGCTGGTATCCCAACTATCGCCAGCCGCAACTGTTTAGAAAAGGGTGCATGAGTTACACGCAGGATGTGGTCCATGAAGGGTACCTTTTGCGTAACGGACAAGCTCCGGGAAAACTGGTCAACGATATCTGGCAGTGCCCCTTTCGCAATCTGGAAGAGGTGAATCGCAAAATGACCCGGTATTCGACGCTCGGCGCACAGAAACTCCAAGGACACCGGGCTACGATGGGTATGGCATTGACACATGCGATGTGGGCGTTCTGCAAACATTACATCTTGCAACGTGGATTTCTGGACGGATGGGCAGGCTTTGTGATTGCCATAGGCCATTCGGAAGGGGCGTTCTATCGTTATGCGAAACGAGTAGAGGCAAATAACAGTTGGGAGTTACCGCCGTCTCTGCCTCTAACCCGCCAGAAAGAATAGGGGGCAATCAGGCAGCCAATGCAATCTACGGACGGCCAGGCAGTCGAGTCAACGAGTTCAAAACCCCACTCAGGGTTCATGGGTGACAAGGTAGTCCACATTATTGAGCCGACGCTCATCAGTGACGCCGGTCATTGCGGCAGCGTCGTGCAGAGCCTCTGTGCCGCTGGCCAAGGACTTCGCTTTTGTGTCTGGGTCGGGCGTGGGGCACGGCTGGGCTGGACTCAGAATCCCGACGTCGAGATCAAGCCGTACTTTTCGAGGCGCCTTCGTCGGATCCAGGCGGCTTGGCTCTATTGGCGCCTATTGCGAAGCGGTGCTCGACTTGTGATCACGACAGCCGGAAGGACCGATCTGGTGTTGCTCAACTTGGTCGGACCGAAGCCGATCCCGCCAGGAAGGGTGTTCTTATACATTCATCAACTGCGATTGGATCCGCAAAAAGAGGCGGCGATGCGTCGGATTGCCATCCAGCAACCCAATCTGATCATGATGTGCACCACCGACGAGTTCGAAAAGGCCGTGCGACATTGTGGATTTCACAACACCATGGTCATCCTCCCTCTTCCGATTCAATCCACGTATGGCAACGTAACAGAACCATCGCCTCGCTTTCGGCATGTGCTGGTTGCTGGCGCGGCTCGGTCGGACAAGGGCTTTAGCATCGCGGTGGATTTCATTCGTTACCTCGCCGCTACAGGGGCTACCGTACCCGTGGCGATGCAGACGTCAGGGGATCATTACGGCCGATACGATGAGGCAACGCAGGCGGCACTCGCGCAGCTGGAAAAAATGCGGTACAGCCAACTGACGATTTTGCCGGATACATTAACGCGTCCTGATTATGTCAACCTTTTTCGCGGAGCGATTTGCTTGCAGCCCTATGACCGTACGGAATATGCGAATAAGCTGAGTGGCATCACACTGGATGCGCTCACTGCGGGGGCACCGGTCGTTACGCTGTCCCGCACATGGATGGCCAAGATGGTGGAGCAGTTTGATGCGGGGATCACGCTAGAGGAACCTACAAGTGAAGCCCTTTATCGTGCGATTCAGGTCGTTTGTGACAAATATGAACATTATTCTGGCAATTCTGCAAAGGCTGGTCGCTTGCTCAAAAAACAGGATCAGTGGGCGTCACTGATAGATATGCTGAAGGGTCAAGTAGGGCAGAGATATGACAGATGATTCAATGAGTTTTCTCAACAGCACAAAGAAATGATTGACCGACATTTTATTTCTGCGCAAATCCCTCAAGATCAGCTGTTTCAGCGGTGCCCGCTCGGCTGTAAGGCTGAATTACAGATAAGTGCAATTAACTTGGCTGAGGGGCCACTTCTTCGCTGTCCTTCATGCGAGCAGCTGTTGAGCAGTTGCACTTACGAACAACATCAGCGAGCGCTAAGCATGTGGGATACTCCAAATGGCACTCAACCTATTCGTCGATCAGTCTCCCGTTATCGCCACGTTATTGAGCGGCGATTGCGTCATGCCCTTAAACTATTGGGTCCACGAAGCACTCCTCCTCGCCTACTCGACGTTGGTTGTTCGAGCGGGTCGCTTCTTGAAGTAGCCTCCAATTTGGGATTCTCAGTGGCCGGTGTGGAAAAAGCCAGCAAAGCTGCTCAGACGGCCCAGCTCGCTGGCTTCGAGGTATTTGCTGGTTTACTCAATGAGGCCTGCTTTCCTGATATGGCGTTTGATGTAATCACATTGTTCGAGGTCGTCGAGCACGTCAGTGACCCTCTCGACCTACTGATAGAATGCCGCCGTATTTTGAAGCCCGCTGGCACACTAGTTATTAATACACCAAACGCCGATAGTTGGACCGCCAGGTTCATGGGGGAACGATGGGAGAACTTTAATCTCACTATAAAGGGAGGCCACGTCAGCTTTTTTTCCCCATCGTCCATCCGCGTGCTTGCTCGCGCGTCGGGTCTAGCTGTCGTCCGGATTGAGACGCGAAACGTTTGCTTCTATGAAAAAGGCCAATGTCATCCTGTAGGATATCGAATCGCAAAGATCGCAGCGGAACTCCTTGCGCTTCCCACCCGCCTAGTTGGACAGGGACATGATCTACTCGTTTTTCTGCGGCGAGTGAAGTAACGCAAGGTGGGAAGTCGGCCTTAAATCGAGCGCATGAGGAATCGCTTAACAACGGCGCTATGGAGGGTGCATCCGTTGTCGCGCCGGGTGCACTGATATCTTCAATGTGTGGTTTCTAAAGCCCCAATGGTTTTCTATTGGTCGACAGCGGTCTCTGAGTTAATCGAAAATGTTTCATCCAATTCTGAGGAATTTCTGTGGAACGACGCTCGCGGGGACCCAGCAGGGGTCGAACGAGAGACAATCACAGCCGCAAAACGGTTGTCTTGTGCAGTTCCTCACCGTGCATTCAGTTGATTTTGAACGAAGCAGACCTCCACGACAGCTTGCCGGACTGCTACAGACACGAAAAGGTTATGGCTCCGATTATACTCGAAGCATGGGGGCAAGGGCTGATCTGTCGGGAGCGGCGGAAGTTCCTGAAGAACCAACAGGGTAGTCGGTGCCCTAGATACGAATTGAACGTGGGCCAGCATGTCGCGTCTGTGATACTCGAAGAAACTCACCTTCTCCTCAAGACTCCGTAGGTCGGAAGATTTTCCGATGGCTACGAACAAAGTACAGCGACCTGTCTCAGTAAATTCCGCCCTGGTCGTATGTCCCCGTCGTATCGGCGACGTCCTGTTCACCACTCCTGTCGTTTGCTCGTTGAAGAATGCCTATCCTGGTGCGGCAATCGATATGCTTGTGTTCGAAGGTACGGAAGGAATAGTCTCGGCGAACCCCGATGTGAGAAAGGTCCTGACAATCTCACCCCGTCCCGGATTGAAGGAGCATCTGTCCCTCTACAGGGAGATCTGGCGACGATACGATCTTGGGGTTTCGGTGCAGGCGAGCGATCGATCGACTCTCTATGCGTGGGCATCGGCGAAAGTGAGTGTAGGGATCCTGGTCAATGAGCCAAATGCATGGTGGAAACGACAGCTCCTGACCGGATGGGTGCCGCTTGATAACCTCATGACCCATACGGTCTCGATGAACCTTCGGCTCCTCGAGTTGCTCCGGGTCACGCCTCTTGCGACGCCGGTCATAGGCTGGAGGAAATCAGACGAAGAGATGGTCAACAGCAATTTCGCGTCCACTGGTGACCAAATCGGCTATGTCGTGCTTCATGTATCTCCGAAGTTTTCGTACAAGCAATGGACAGTATCCGGCTGGGTGGAATTGGCCCAGCGGCTGGCCGACCGAGGACTGAAGATCGTCGTGACAGCAGGAGATTCTGAGACAGACCAGGCCTATGTGTCGACTCTGCTTTCCAACTTTCCGAGCGACTGCATCAATCTTGCCGGAAAGCTTTCTTTGCCCATGCTGGGATACTTACTCAGTCGGGCGGCGCTCTATGTTGGGACGGATACCGCCGTCACGCACATGGCCGCAGCGCTCGGAACCCCGACCGTGGCGATGTTCGGACCTTCCAACCCGATCAAATGGGGGCCGTGGCCCAAAGAATGGTCTGCATCGGAGCAAAGTCCGTGGCAATTCAAGGGATCACAACGACAAGGAAACGTCATCCTTATACAGGGCGAAGGGGACTGCGTGCCGTGTCTTCATGAAGGGTGTGATCGCCATATCAATAGCCTGAGTGATTGTCTCCAGCACCTTCAGGCTCATCGTGTCGTCGCGGCAGCGGAGCAACTACTTCGCTCCGAGAGTCGGCTTGCTCCCAGTGTTTATTGAGTTTCCCGATATGATCTGCTATTTGAGAGAAGGCTCTTCCGCCTCCATGCGAGCGTTATCCGGATTGGAGGAGGAAGGTACCACATGAGGCAACCGGTCCTGAAGATATACTCAGCCATTGCTGGTCGCTACGGCCAGGCGCTGATCGACCATCGAGCACTCCTGGTTCTTGCTACTCAATTCCTTCTTATCGTATTGGCCAATTTGACGGCCTTTCTTCTCCGGTTCGACGGCGAGATTCCCGCTCCATATGATCGAAATATGCTGCTCGGATTACCCCTGGTGGTCACCGTATTTGGGACGGGGCTGTGGGCCTTTGGCATTCAACGAGGGTTATGGCGCTATGTCGGGCTTCATGACCTTGGTCGCATTCTTTGGGCCTCTGTGACAAGCACTCTCGTGCTCTATGGATTGGTTCACTTCGCTTTCAGATGGACCTCTTATCCTCGATCAGTGATTATCATGACCGGCCTGTTTGTCGGTATGTATCTGGCGGGAATTCGACTCGCAGTCCGATGGTTTCGTGAATGGCTTCAGGTGTTGAACCCTACGGCTAGGCGCGTGCTTGTGGTGGGAGCAGGGAATGCCGGTGAACTCCTTATCAGGGACATGCAGAGCGATGCAGAGTCTCGCTATCGGCCAGTCGGTCTCGTTGATGATGATCCTCTGAAGCAACGGATGAGAGTTCACGGTGTACCGGTGGTTGGTACGATCGCTGATATTCCCGCTTTGACCAGTCGCCTCATCGTGCACGAGATTATTGTGGCGCTGCCTTCTGCCTCGACCATGGTGAAACAACGCATCCTTGCTGCCTCAGAGGGGTGTAAAGTCCCGATCAAGCTTCTGCCGAACGTGAAACAACTTCTCAGCGACCCAGCCGCGCTTCGACAAGTCCGACCCATGAGCCTGGAGGATCTGCTCCAACGGGAACCGGTGCAGATGGATCGGCAGGAGTTGCACCCTCTTTTGGAAAGCAAGCGGGTGCTTGTGACCGGTGCCGGAGGATCAATAGGCTCCGAGCTCTGCCGTCAGATTGCCCACTACAAACCAGCCTCCTTGGTGCTATTTGAACGGTACGAAAACGGCTTGCATGCGCTGGATCTTGAATTGCGCGCACGGTTTCCCTATCTCAACATTGTTCCCGCAGTGGGAGATGTCACGGTGCCTGATCGGGTGTCGGAGGTCTTACGGCAGACCAATCCGGACCTCGTGTTTCATGCGGCGGCGCACAAGCATGTTCCTCTCATGGAACTGAACCCCAAAGAAGCAGTGCGTAACAATGTGTTCGGAACGAAGGTGGTGGTAGAGGCATCGCTGGCTGCCGGGGTCGATCGGTTTGTGTTGATTTCCACGGATAAGGCGGTGAACCCCACCAGCGTCATGGGGGCGACGAAACGGATTGCTGAAGAGTTGATTCAGAATCTGAATGAGAGCGGTCGGACAAAGTGCAGCGTCGTTCGTTTCGGAAATGTATTGGGAAGTAACGGAAGTGTCGTGCCACTCTTCGCAGAACAAATCCGCAAGGGTGGTCCTGTGACAGTGACCCATCCCGATATCAAACGATTTTTCATGACGATTCCCGAAGCAGTGCAATTGGTCCTGCTGGCGAGTGTGCTCGGACAAGGCGGCGATGTCTTTGTTTTGGACATGGGAGAGCAGATTCGCGTCGCCGATCTGGCGAGGAACATGATCGTCCTGTCAGGACTGGTTCCCGATCGGGATGTTCACATTGCCTATACCGGATTGCGTCCTGGAGAAAAATTGTACGAAGAGCTGTTTGAAGAATCGGAACAAGTCGAACCCACCGAGCATAGCAAGATTCGGCGGGCGGTGAAGACAGCCCGACTTGGCTCAGATCGGCTCGCGCAATCGCTCAGGGATCTCGAGGAGGCGCTGAATCACGGTGACGATGAAGAACTAGCTCGCCGTCTCGGCGAGGTAGTCACGACCTATACTCCTCTTCCCTCTCCTCACGCCAAGCCGCCGACTCGTCAGCCTGCATAGCGGAACCTTGCTTTCGATGAAGCTGAGAATGTCTGAGACGGAATTTACTCTTGGTGTAGGCGTCGCGATGCTCGAAGGATGAAGCGGGGGTCACAGGAGAGATGGGGTTCATCAGTCTCAAATTTTTGTATTCAGTGTCCGTCCGAATGGGTAAGATAACACTTGCTTTTCCTGAGATGGACCTAGCGAATCTTCTCTTGCGATGAAACGATCAGCATCACGTTCTCAAGGCGTCTCGCGAATCAAGCTTGAACGAATCCGGTTGGTTGCCACGGACGTGGATGGTGTCCTGACCGACGCCGGCATGTACTATGCCGAATCCGGAGATGAGTGGAAGAAATTCAATACACGCGACGGGATGGGGATCAAACTCCTGCAGAAAGCCGGGCTGATCACTGCCATTGTGACCCAAGAGCGAACCAAGTTGGTTGCTCGCCGTGCGGAAAAACTCGCCATACCCGAAGTTCATCAAGGAGCGATGGATAAGTTGTCGGTCGTCCGTGAGATGGCGGGCCGCTATGGGGTCACGCTTGAGGAAGTGGCCTACATCGGCGATGACATCAACGATATGGAAACGCTGAAGTCTGTCGGTTTTTCCGCTTCTCCTGCCGATGGACTCCCCCCGGTCTTGGCCGTCGTCGATTATGTCTGTCGGAAAAAAGGCGGGGAGGGAGCGGTCCGAGAGATAGTTGACATGATTCTGGAAGCTCAGGGATCGGGACAAGGGGTTCGAGGCAAGGGGCTAGAGACCAAATGAATGCGAAGACCAAGAAGACGAAGATTACCGATAGCCGCTCGCCTCGTGCCCCTCGCCTCGGGGACCATCTTTACCCCGTGATTATGGCTGGTGGGAGTGGGACGAGATTCTGGCCGCTCAGCCGACACCTGTTTCCAAAACAACTTCTCCGCATTATTGGAGATGAGACGCTCATCCAACAGACGGTGCGTCGGGTGCTCAACACGGCTGCTGCAGATCGGGTGCTGATCTCCACCAATCCAGCGCAAGCCGACTCGATTCGCGTCCAGCTGAGCGAATGGAAAGACGCATTGAAAGACAATTTCGTGCTTGAACCGGAAGGCCGCAACACAGCTCCGGCCATCGGACTTGTTGCTCTGGAACTCATGCGACGAAATCCGGAAGCCATTATGTTGGTGGTTCCGGCTGATCATGTCGTGAAGGGACAGCAGGCATTCGACAGGGCTGTGGCGTTTGCCGTGCAACTGGCAGCTCAGGGCTATCTGGCCACGTTCGGCGTCAAGCCGACTCGACCTGAGACTGGATATGGCTACATCAGACCCAATCGAAAGGTTGATTTAGTAAAGTGGGGGGGGCTAAAGGGACACGCTGTCAAACAGTTCGTGGAAAAGCCCGACACCAAGAAGGCTATCCAGTATCTGAAATCCGGTGAATACTATTGGAATAGCGGCATGTTCATCTGGCGCGCGGCGACTATTCTTGACGAGATTCGCCGGCACCAACCGGGGCTTGCTCGAGGTCTCGATCGTATTCGCCAATTGATCGACGCGGGGGCGACGCGCGCTGCCATCGACGAAGAATATCGAAAACTCACGCCGATTTCGATCGATACCGGCGTCATGGAACGATCATCGAAAGCCGCGGTGGTTCCCGTGGCTTTCCATTGGTCCGATGTCGGGAGTTGGGGCAGTCTCGATGAAGTGGCACCAAAAAACAAGGCGGGTAATGTAATTGATGGGCGCGTGGTCGATATCGATAGTACCAGATCCATCATCTACGGAGACCGTCGTGTCGTGGCGACGATCGGACTGACCGACATGGTTGTCGTCGATACTCCCGATGCGACGTTGGTCTGTCCGAAGTCGCGTGCTCAGGATGTGAAGAAGGTCGTCGAAATTTTGAAGCAGCAAGGAGCTCCCGAGCATCTGGAACACCTCACAGTCTATCGGCCCTGGGGATCCTATACCGTGCTGGAGGAAGGGCCTGGGTACAAGGTCAAACGGGTCACGGTGAAGCCTGGTGGGAGGCTCTCTCTGCAGTTGCATCACCAACGGAGCGAACATTGGGTAGTAATCTCAGGCACGGCGCGCGTCACGCGAGGCGATGAAGTGTTTGACCTGCAGGTGGGGCAGAGCACGGGCATTCCTGTCGAAACTCGCCATCGATTGGAAAACCCCGGTCAGGAAACCCTCCACATCATCGAGGTCCAGGACGGCCCCTATCTGGGCGAGGACGACATCGTCCGGTTCAAAGATGATTACGGCAGGAACGTGAAGCGTGATGGGTGATGCGTGATGAGAATTCCGAGCAGGCGGGAGACGGAAAGACTCCAGTACAAGTGGCATGTGGTGACTGCTCTTCGCGCATGACGCTTCACGCATAACGAGGGAAGAATGGGTCTCTTTCGAGAATACGATCTCCGCGGCATTGTCGGCGAGGAATTGACCGAAGAGATGGCCGAACGAATCGGCCGAGGATATTGCACCTATGTGAAAGATCGAGGGATCAAAACCATTTCGGTCGGACGAGACGGTCGGCTCAGCTCACCGGGATTGCACAAAGCCTTGGTCCGAGGACTGCTTGAAGGCGGGATCAACGTTATCGATATCGGAATTTGTCCATCTCCGCTGGTGTATTTTTCATTGTTTATGCTTCCGGTCGACGGCGGCATCATGATCACCGGAAGCCACAATGCGGCCGAGTACAACGGGTTTAAAGTCTGTGTGGGGAAGGAAGCCATTCATGGCGAGGAGATTCAAACGTTCCGACAGGTCGTCGAGACGGGACAATATGTTTCGGGGGCGGGACGTCTCTCAGAACATCCAATTATTCCGGACTATCTTGCCTACATTAAGAAGAGTTTTGACGGGCTGAAAGCCGACCGGCTTCATGTGGTCATCGACTGCGGGAATGGTGCCGCCGCGTTGGTCGCGAAACAATCACTGGAACTTTTGGGGTGCCGAGTCACAGGGCTCCATTGCGACCTGGATGGCCGCTTCCCGAACCATCATCCCGATCCGACCGTGCTGGAGAATCTTGAGGACCTTGTGCGTGCGGTGAAGGGGCACAAGGCAGATGTCGGCATCGGATACGACGGGGATGCGGATCGGATCGGCGCGATCGATGAACAGGGTCAAGTCCTCTGGGGCGATCGGCTGATGGTCATCTATTCGCGAGACATTCTTGCGACGAAGCCGGGTAGTACGATCATTTCAGAAGTCAAAGCCTCGCAGAGTCTCTACGATGATATTGCCAAGCACGGTGGCAGGCCGGTCATGTGGAAAACCGGGCATTCCTTGATCAAGTCAAAAATGAAGAGCGAGCGGGCCGTGCTGGCTGGTGAAATGTCAGGACACATGTTCTTTGCCGATCGCTACTTCGGCTATGACGATGCGATTTATGCCTCCTGCAGACTCGTTGAGATCCTTGCGAAGGTCAAACGGCCCCTCTCTACGTTAGTCTCTGATCTCCCACGCACTTCCGTCACTCCGGAGATTCGTGTGGATACGCCCGATGCGGTCAAATTCGATCTAGTGAAACAGGTTCAGCAGCGCTTCGCGGATTATTGGCGAAACCGCCAGGTCCTCGGTCCAACCAAGCTCATGCTAAGGGACGTCGTCACTATCGATGGAGTCCGGGCCGTCTTTGACGAGGGGTGGGGTCTCATCCGTGCCTCAAATACGCAACCAGCGCTGGTCTTACGGTTCGAAGCCACATCTGCCCAGCATCTTGAAGCCATCCGCGCCGTTGTTGAAGGGGAGCTTACGATGGCGAAACGGGCCCTCGGACATTAGACTTCCGTCCTTCCTCTTGATGCGACGAGTTCTCGCCCGATTCCTGTTACTGGCATCCTTCTTTTCATGTTCACTCACCTTTGTTGGGACCTTTCTTGCACAGGACGCATCCGGTGATGGAATACGATCATTCCAGGTCGGCGAACGGCTGACCTATGAAATTACATGGCTGAACATTCTGGCGGGCATTGCGGTGATGGAAGTTGGAGATGCAGGAATGACGGGAGATCGTCCGTTGGCCAAACTTGTGACGACCGCTCAGTCGAGCCCCATGCTCACGAAATTCTATCCGGTTGATAATCGGGTGGAGTCCTTGGTCGATCCCACGACGTTGCAGTCCGACCGGCTGACGTTCCGGCGTCGAGAAGGCAAACGAAAGAACAATTTCGAATACACCTTTCATCATCGAGACGGAACCGTGACCGTTACCAAAGATGGAGTGACCGAAACCTTGGCGATCCCTCCTGATACATTGGACATCATCTCCTGTCTCTATCACGTACGGAATGCCTTGCCTCTGAAACCAGGCTCTTCTCTGGCGATGAATGTCCACCATGACAAGAAAAACTATCAATTGAACGTTCGTGTGGAAGAGGTGGAAAGCATTGAAGGTTCCTGGGGGAAAACCGAGACGGCACGAGTACTCGTGATCATGCCCTTCCAAGGGATCTTTCTCAACCAGGGGAACATCAAGGTTTGGTTTACCACCGACGACCGTAAAATCCCCCTCAGAATGAAAGCAAAGGTCATTATCGGATCGGTTGTGGCGGATCTTGTGGGGGGGATTCCAGGACTCGTCTATCCCAGATGAAAGAGCGGAACATTCATTGCCGCTCCATTCGAGAGACGTTATAATGAGGCGAGCCATCATGGCAAGAGGCGGGTATCCGCCGTCTGATTAATACGATTAATTCCTCGACCGGATCAGCGCCCGGCGCACACGAGATCGTTTGTATGGTGCCCCCTTCCTTGACCCTTGATCAGTTTCTCTGCACGCATAGACCCGCGCCTTCAGCTGATGCATGGTCGTTGAGACATCTCTTCGCCTCCATAGGGCTGGCGGGGAAACGTTTGGCACAGGACCTCCGGCGAGCCGGTCTTCTGAATATTCTCGGAACCACCGGTGAAACCAATGTACAGGGGGAGGCCGTTAAGAAGCTTGATCAAATCGCGAACGATACCTTTGTTGAGAGCTTTCAGCAGAGCAAGGTTGTCTGTGCGTTGGGATCGGAGGAGATGGAAAAACCCCTCCTCATGCCGGAGCATTGGCCGAACGGACCGTACGTTGTATTGATCGATCCGTTAGACGGCTCCTCGAACACAGATGTCAACATGCCGCTCGGTTCAATCTTCTCCATCCTGACGTGCCGCCGCAAAGACCAGCCTCCCAGCGGAGACGATCTCGTGCGAAAGGGTACGGAACAGATCGCTGCCGGCTACCTGTGCTATGGTCCCAGCACGATGCTGGTATTGACGATCGGGCAGGGTGTCGTGGGGTTTACGCTTGAGCCGGAGACGGGAGACTATCTGTTGTCGCACAAATCGATCAGGATCCCGACGAGAGGGAAGGTCTATGCGGCGAATGAAGGGAATTATCTGAAATGGACGAGTGGGATGAAGCAGTATATCGACCGACTGAAAGTACGGGATAAGACCGCTGGGCGCCCCTACAGTGGGCGCTATTCCGGGTGTATGGTCGCGGATATTCATCGTCTGTTGCTGAACGGAGGGGTCTATCTCTACCCGGGAGAGATCGATAAGCCAGAGGGAAAGCTACGGTTATTGTATGAGGCGAATCCACTGGCGATGGTGGTCGAACAGGCAGGGGGCGCAGCCAGCACCGGCACCATGCGTATCATGGATGTTGAGGCCAAGATGCTCCATCAGCGGGTCCCGTTGATCATCGGAAGTGTCGAGGATGTGCAAGAAGCCGAAGCCTGTATTCAAGGAAGGGCGTAGATTACAGATGGGGGTATGAGCGGTTGTGGACGAATCACATGACTGATCGAGTTCAAGAAATTCTGAGTTGGTATAGCAGCGACAATGCAGGGACCAAAACCAACATCGCGCGTCTACTGAGGTCAGGCAGGCTGACTGGGACCGGGAAACTGGTCATTTTGCCGGTGGATCAAGGGTTTGAGCATGGCCCGGCGAGAAGTTTTGCGCCAAACCCGCCGGGCTATAATCCGCACTATCATTTTCAATTGGCGATCGATGCCGGATGCAATGCCTACGCCGCGCCGCTCGGATTTCTTGAGGCCGGGGCGGCGGAGTTTGCAGGACGGATTCCCCTGATTCTCAAGCTGAACAACCATGACGTCCTTCACGACGACAAGGATCCGTTGCCGTCGGTTACCGGAAGCGTAGGCGAGGCGCTCAGGCTCGGCTGTTCGGTCGTGGGGTTCACGATCTATCCAGGCTCAGCTCATTGCAATGCCATGTATGAGCAGTTGCGAGCCATCGCCGAAGAGGCCAAAGCCAGCGGGCTGGCCGTGGTCGTGTGGTCGTATCCACGCGGTTCGGCATTGAGCAAGGAAGGGGAGACAGCGATGGATGTGGTTGCCTATGCCGCGCAGATTGCCGCTCAACTGGGTGCCCATTTCATCAAGGTGAAGCTTCCTACGGCACATCTTGAACAGGCCGCGGCGAAAAAAGTGTATGAGACGACGCAAATCCCGATCAAAACCCTCGCGGAGCGGGTCGAGCATGTGGTCCAAAGCGTCTTCGACGGGCGGCGGATTGTCATCTTCTCCGGAGGGGCGAAGAGCGAAGATCGAAGATCAGAACGTGTTCGAGGAGGCTCGCGCCATCCGTGCCGGTGGAGGGTTTGGTTCCATCATCGGGCGAAACTCGTTCCAGCGGCCTAAAGCCGAGGCACTTAAATTTCTTCAGACTATTATGGGGATCTATGCCGGCGAGATTCAGTGATGTTCGGGCGAGATAATCGTTTGCTCAGGATGTAGAGTACCAATGAATGAATGGTCACAGAATCCCGTTGTCTCTCGTCGGGCATGGGTAGTTCCCGGGTTGCTCGTGGGGATCGGCATCGTGATCGGGGTTGTGGTCGCGTCCGATCTCGGCTGGCTTCCTTCGGGGACGGCGGGGCCGGAGCCAAAGTCCAGCGTGGCGGTACGTCCTGTTGCCACAGCGCCGCAATCGCCAATCACGGGTGGAAGCGCACGTAACTTTGTGGACATTGCCAAACTGGTCAAACCTACCGTGGTGAGCATCGCCGCCACACGCAGCGGTCGTGGTGGAGAAGGATTTCAGGGGTCACCCTTCGATGACCCATTTTTTCGTCGATTCTTCGGCGAAGAATTCTTCAAACGCGAGCCGCCGAAAGAGCGAAAGGAGCGGGGACAGGGGTCCGGCGTGATTGTGGACGCCAACGGATTGATCATCACGAACAATCACGTTGTGAATAAGGCCGACGAGATCAGGGTGTTCTTGTCCGACAAACGGGAGTTCAAAGCCAAATTAATCGGGACTGATGCCAAGACGGACGTGGCCATCGTGAAAATCGAGGCGTCGGGACTGCCGGTTATTCCTTGGGCCGATTCCGATCAGCTGGAAGTAGGGGAATTCGTCCTTGCGGTCGGCAATCCGTTCGGCCTTACTCAAACCGTGACCATGGGGATTGTGAGTGCGGTCGGACGGGCCAGTATGGGTATCGCGGAGTATGAGGATTTTATCCAAACGGATGCGGCGATTAATCCAGGAAATTCCGGTGGTGCGTTAGTGAACATACGGGGCGAATTGGTCGGGATCAATACCGCAATCTTCAGCCAGAGCGGCGGCAATATGGGAATCGGATTCGCCGTGCCGAGCAATCTTGCCCGTTCGATGATGGAGCAGCTGGTCAAGACCGGGAAGGTGGTACGTGGTTGGTTGGGGGTGTCGATCCAGGAACTCACGCCGGAGTTGGCGACGCAATTTGGCATCAGCGACACGAAGGGCGTTCTGGTGAGCGATATTATGGACGACAGTCCGGCCAAAAAAGCCGGGGTTGAACGGGCTGATGTCATCGTGGAATTCGACGGCAAACCCATGGATTCACCGACGCATCTCCGCAACGCCGTTGCGCAGACCCCGATCGGCAAGAAAGTGTCGCTCAAGGTCATTCGCGACAAGAAACCGAAGACTCTGGATGTGATAATTGCCGAACAGCCCAAATCAGTCGCGCAAGCCGGCTCGGAGGACAACGGAGACGTCACCGCGCCGACGGGGGTGCTCTCTGATCTCGAGGTTCGCGAGTTAACCGAAGAATTAGCAGGCCGGTATGGGCTGAAATCGACCGAGCGCGGCGTAGTCATCACACGGGTGAAACCAGGCAGTACCGCTGAAGAGATGGGTGTGCGCGAAGGCGACATTGTCCTCGAGGTGAATCGTAAGCCGGTGACGTCGCTCAAAAGTTACGAACGGCTTGTCTCTGGATTGGCCAAAGACCAAGCGGTCCTTTTGCTGTTGAAGCGACAGGGCCGAACGATGTACTTAACACTGCGACCGTAGGGGCTACTCAACCTGTCTGGACGACAGGATTTAGAGGGGAGGTAAAGGTATGGTATCGCGAGCCATATTCGTCCTTCTCAGTGCATTGGCCGGCATGGCGCTCTTTCTCAAAGCTGACGGTGCGAGCTCGTCCTATTGGCTGTATGGTTTTGGGATCGGAGCGGCGACTGGAGGGTTGATCGTTGCCGGCGAATACACGTTGCGTAACCTTTCATTCGGCATCATCGTGGGTGGGACAGCAGGGTTGGCGGTGGGGCTGCTTTTAACCGGTCTGGTCGAGTGGGTTGGAGGCGAAATCTTTGACGTTCAAACGTTCCTGTTCCATATCGGAGGGCTCGTCTTTCTTCTCGGTCTACCCTACCTGGGACTGGTTCTAGGCGCACGGTTCGGAAAAGAGAAGTTTCCGAGTTCCCCACAGAAGTTTTTTGAGGTGAACGGATCAGCAGGCTGCCCGAAGGTGCTCGATACCAGCGTCATCATCGACGGGCGTGTGGCGGATTTGTGCGAAACCGGATTTCTCGAAGGTATTTTCCTTGTGCCGCATTTCATCCTGGACGAGCTTCAACACATCGCCGATTCATCCGATTCGTTGAAGCGGGCGCGAGGACGACGAGGACTTGATATCCTCAACAAGATTCAGAAGATGGCGGATGTGGATGTTCGAATCGTCGAAGAAGATTTCCCACAGGTGAAGGAAGTGGACGCGAAACTGGTCGTGTTGGCGAAACAGATGCACGCCAAGATCATCACAAACGATCTTAATTTGAACAAGGTCGCCGAATTGCAGGGGGTGCGAGTCTTGAACATCAACGAACTCTGTAATGCGCTCCGGCCGGTTGTGCTCCCTGGTGAGGCAATCCGCGTCTTTGTGCTGAAAGAAGGCAAGGAAGCCGGGCAGGGCGTGGCCTATTTGGATGACGGAACGATGATCGTTGTCGATAACGCACGGCGCTGTATCGGACGAAACGTCGACGTCGTGGTGACCAGCGTGTTACAAACCACGGCCGGTCGAATGATCTTTACCCGTCTGAAGGAAGACACCGAGCGAGAGGAGCTGCAAGTCGCCCGTGGATAGGCGAGTTGTCGCGATTGTTCCGGCTGCAGGCCGAGGACTGCGGATGGGTGGCTCGGTCCCGAAGCAGTTTCTTTCCCTGGGCGGCGAACCACTTGTCGTCCACTCCTTGCGAATTCTTCAAACAGCCAGCCGCGTCGACGAGATTATCCTTGCTGTTCCTTCGGCGGACCTTGACTACGCCACCAATGATTTGGTGAAGCAGCACGGGTTCTCCAAGGTCATGAAGGTGGTTGCCGGTGGAAGTAAACGCCAGGATTCTGTCCGGCATGCGCTCGGGCATGTGACGGAGGAGACGGAAATTGTACTGGTGCACGATGCGGTCCGGCCTTTTCTTACCGTGCAAATGGTCCACGAGGTCATCGCAATGGCCGATAAACACGGAGCCGCGATCATCGCCATCCCGGTGCGCGACACAGTCAAGCAGGTTGATTCGAATCACGTGATCCAGCGTACTGTTGACCGCTGTCCTCTCTGGCTGGCTCAGACACCGCAGGCATTCAGACGACAGTGGCTCCAAGAGGCCCATGGGAAAGCTCATGCCAAAGGGATCCACGCGACTGACGATGCATACCTCGTCGAATGGCTCGGGCATTCGGTCATGGTCGTAGAAGGAAGCGGAGAGAATATTAAAGTGACCAGGCCGGAAGACATGGTAATCGGGGAAGCGATTCTGGCTTCTCGAACAGTAGTGCGACAAGCGAGCTGAATATGGCGACCAAGATGCGGATTGGATATGGTTACGATGTGCATCCACTCGGCGCAGGTCGAGCGCTCATTCTGGGTGGGATCGAAATTCCCCACTCCAAAGGGCTCCTGGGTCATTCTGACTCCGATGTCCTCGTTCATGCCGTGTGCGACGCCCTGTTGGGAGCGATGGGAGAAGGAGATCTTGGCCAGCATTTCCCGAGCTCGGATCCGAAGTTCAAAAACATGTCCAGTCTGAAATTCCTGGAGGATGTGGCGGCTAAACTCAAGAAGAAGGGATATCGCATCGTCAACATCGACACGGTGATTGTGGCGCAGGCGCCTCGATTAAGCACTTTTCTGGCTGCCATGCAAAAGCGCATAGCAGAGGTCCTGGGAACGGACCCCGATCTTATCAACGTCAAAGTGAAGAGCGGAGAAGGGTTGGATGCCGTAGGTCGGGAAGAGGGAATGATGGCCCATGCCATCTGTTTGATTGAGTCGGCATCGTCATCGTAGGATGTGTCCTGTACCATGTTGGACGCAATACGACAGGATCTTCAGGCAGTCTTCGACCGGGATCCGGCCGCGACCAGCCAGTTTGAGGTGATTCTGACCTATGCGGGTTTTCATGCCTTGCTGGCCTATCGAGTCTCCCACTGGTTGAAAGTTCACCGAGTGCCGTTCATTCCACGAGCCATTTCGCAACTCGCCCGATGGCTGACAGGGATTGAAATCCATCCAGCCGCCCAGATCGGGACGGGGTTCTTCATCGATCACGGCATGGGGGTCGTGATTGGCGAAACGGCAGAAATCGGCGACTATGTGACTCTCTTCCAAGGTGTCACGCTCGGCGGGACCGGAAAGGAACGTGGTAAACGGCATCCCACACTCGGCAATCATGTGGTGGTGGGCGCGGGAGCCAAGATTCTCGGCGGCATCAAGATCGGGGATAACGTCAAGATCGGCGCCAACTCGGTCGTGCTCAAGTCAGTTCCGCCGAATTCCACCGTCATCGGGGTGCCGGCCAGAATCATCAAAACGGAGGGTGAGCGGATGCCCGATGCCACGATGGACCATACCAATATTCCCGACCCCATCAGTGACCGATTCACCGCCCTCGAGCAGGAATTGATCGAACTCCGCAAGAAGCTGGAAAACCGAGACGATAATCCCGTCCGCTAGGTCGGGCGCACCATTTTTCTAACCGAAATCCGGTCTTTCTGAAACTGGAAATTGTTGCACCGATGACTGCCGGGGAACTCTTGGCAAGTCCGGTGGGAGGCGACGCGGCCCGATCGGGCCGCGTCAGCGCATGAGATTAGTTGGATAAGCAGGTGCTCATAAATTTCTTCCGCTCATCGCCCTTCAGTTGCTTCTCGCTCGCCTCTTTGTTGCACGCCTTCATCTTCTCCTGCTGAGCCGTTTTCCCGGTCTTCACCGGCTTGGCGGAGAGACATTGCTTCATAAACGCCTTCCGTTCCTCACCCTTCCCTTCGCCGAGACCTTTGGCATTCGCCTGCTCGTTGCATACCTTCATCTTATTTTGTTGCTCGGGTGCAGCGATGGCCATTGGCGCGATGCACAGACCGACCGTAAACAGGCAGATCACTGGGATGGTCGCTGTCCTTTTCATATGTGCCTCCTTTCGTGAAGGGGAAGGATTCGATATGGAAGCATGATAGCAAAAGCTGTCGCGGTTGTCTCTGTAGCCTATCAGCCCAGGCTCATTCGTAGGCGACATGGACAAGAAATAATCCGTGCGGCGGAGCGGTCTGCCCCGCCGCCGATCGGTCG
The DNA here is from genome assembly GCA_035623075.1 of Nitrospiraceae bacterium. Lineage (NCBI taxonomy): Bacteria > Pseudomonadati > Nitrospirota > Nitrospiria > Nitrospirales > Nitrospiraceae > Nitrospiraceae bacterium. The sequence goes on from DASPUC010000020.1 coordinate 111,350, forward strand.
CGGGCATTCAACACGTTCGTCAGGCTCGTAGGAGATCGTTTCCCGGCCCCCACTTCAACCAGAGTCCCGACGATGGAACGGACCATGTGTTTGAGAAACCGATCGCCGTAGGCTTCGATGGAAAGATGATCACCCCGGCGAGTCAGGGTCAGCCGTTGGAGATTGCATCGAGGCTCATCGTTGTCCGTGAGGCTCCCCTCGAACGATGAGAAGTCGTGAAAACCGATCAGGGTGGACGCAGCTTGCTGCATCGCTGCATCATCGAGGGATCGGTAGATATGCCACACGTACCGGCGCTCGGTCGTGGGTCGCTCCGGTCTGTTGAGGATACGGTACTCGTAGAGTTTGCCGCGCGCATCATGCTGGGCATGAAACGCGTCGGGCACGAGCTCGGTCGACCGAACCGAGATATCTTCGGGGAGCACGGCATTCAAGGCGCGTGTCCAGTCTGCGGGTGCCCATGTTCGGTCGGTTCGAAAACTCGCCACTTGGCCCAGCGCGTGCACGCCCGCATCAGTGCGACCGGCTGCGATGACGGACACAGGGGATTGGCTCACTTGCACGATGGCCCGCTCAACCGCTTCTTGAATCGTAGGCTGGTTGGGTTGCCGTTGCCAGCCTGCGTAGCCGGTGCCGTCGTACTCCAACATTAATTTGAAGGTCGGCATGGGGAATGTGCGTCAACGGGGATGAAGGTCATCGAGCCGGCTGCTTGGCCGAGCTGAGGAACGCTTTGACACCGTCGTTGAGTGATTCAGCGACGCGGTTCACGAAGGTGTCGGTGCGAAGGAGAGTTTCTTCACTGGGATTCGACACGTAGGCGATTTCTGCCAAAATGCTGGGCATGCTGGTGAAGCGCAGGACATAGAACGGGGCGGTCTTCACTCCATGATCGACCGTGGCATAGTGTCCATTCATATGGGCCACCATGGCTTCTTTTGTTGTCCAGGCCAGTTCCAATGATTCTTCGATTTTCTTCGTCGTCAGGAGGTCGGCGACGAGATATTCCCAGCCAACACCGGTGCTGCTGAGCGGGGTGCCGTTTTCACGGGCTGCGACTTCAAGAGCGCGCTGATCCTTGGCTTCTCCGAAGTGATAAATCTCGATTCCTTTGACCGTCCGTTGGGGATGCGAGTTCACGTGGATTGAGACAAACAGGTCAGCCTCGAGATTGTTGGCGTACTTGGCACGGTCCTCGAGCTCGACAAATACATCGCGGTCCCTCGTCATCATGACACGCACCCCTGGTTGCCTTTTCAGGAGGTCGCGAAGCTTCAGTCCCACCTTGAGGGTGATGTCTTTTTCCTCTGTCCCCCGTAACCCTTTGGCTCCCGGATCTCTCCCGCCGTGGCCGGGATCGACCACAATCGTTCGGAATGATTTCGTGGGAGGTGGTACCGGTTGAGAGGGCGGACTCGGAGGGAGCGATGGGTCTGGTGCTTCGGTCGGTTGCGTCACGCCCAGCTGGTTGGAGGGCACGACATCCACGACAAGGCGCGGAGGGTTAGTGAGGCTGAGCAGGTGATAGCGCTGAAACGATCCATTCGGGAGGGAAACGGCCACGGAATGCGAAGAAACCTGGGTGATCACAAACGGTTTGGCGATCGAACCACGTGCAAGTTTGGTTTGGGCTGATTTGCTCAGGGTGGCGTTGGGAATTTCGGCGATGACTCCGTTGGGTTTTGGAGCGTAATGCTTCTTGACGCGGGTTCTTCGGTCCAAGTCCAGTACGAGTCGATTCAAACCTGGCGACGTCGTGCTGCGAAGATTCTGAATGATCGCAGGAACGAGTGAAACGGAAGATGTATTCGCGTGAGTGCCTCGGGTCTTTCTGGGTTTCTCCTGTCGTACCTCGCTGGAGGCGGCGAAAGCCTGACTGTCGAATAGACAAGGAGCGACGAGGCTGTGGAGGCCAATAAACTGGACCGCAACGAAGGCTATAACAATGCGCCCGAGGGCTGAAGGCATGGTGTTCCAGAAGCTGAAGGGTTCAAGAGTTTTTCTCAGATGTTCTCGTGCTTGTCAAGGGGATTACGGGAACAGACAGGGTCTGACGAATTGACAGGGTATTCAGCCGAGCGTAGGGTTTCGTTATGGCGCTGCATCTGGTCATCGACGGCTATAATCTTCTGGCGTTGCTCGACCGTGCGAGCGGGCGCATTCCGCTTCACTCCGACATGGCGCGCGAATCGTTGATCCAAGAATTGGCGGCTTATCGCCACAGGAAAGCCCACCCCGTGACGGTTGTGTTCGACGGATGGCAGCAGGGGTTCGTCACGGAACGGCGCGAACATCGATCCGGCCTCGAGGTCATCTATTCCCGACGCGGCGAAAAGGCGGATCAGGTGATTCAACGCCTGGCTTCTGAATTCGGCAGCGACTGTGCCGTCGTGAGTTCCGACAGAGAGGTCGCACATTACGCAAGGGCGCAGGGAGCGTTAGCAATCGAGGCGGGTGAGTTTTCGGAGAAGCTTCGTGGAGGGCCGATGACTAGACGAGTTGCGTTCAAAGAGCTCGATACGGGAGACGAGTCCGAGCCCGTACGGACCTCGGATAAGCGAGGCAACCCCCGGAAGCTCCCGAAGGCACAGAGGCGGCGAAATCGACAGCTCAGGCAATTTTGAACAGACGCTTGGCGTTCTCGGTCGTGATGCGGCCGATTGCGTCGGTTGAGAGCGTGGGGTCACTTGCAAGGATTTGTGCCAGCTGTCGGGCCACCAAAGACACAAAGGCTGGTTCGTTTCGTTTTCCTCTGTGTGGAACCGGAGTGAGATAAGGACAATCGGTTTCGATCAAGAGACGGTCCAAGGGCACAGTTTTCGCGATGTCGCGAAGCATGCTCGCGTTCTGGAACGTCAGGATTCCGGAGAAAGAAAGGTAGAATCCCAGATCCAGCGCATCCTTCGCCAGCCAGGCATCTCCCGAGAAGCAGTGAAACACCCCGCCTACGTCTGACGCCTTCTCTTCTCGTAGTATCGTCATCGTGTCTTCCTGAGCCTCCCGAGTGTGAATAATCACCGGGAGGTTCAGCTCTCGGGCCAGGGCCACCTGCTCCCGGAAGCGGTTACGCTGCTCTTTCGGTGACGAATGATTGTAGTGATAATCAAGGCCGATCTCGCCGTAGGCTACCACCTTCTTGTGCGTCGCGAGGCGTCGGAGCCCGTCATACCACTCGTCGCCCATGTGTTTCACTTCGTGCGGATGCACGCCGACGGATGCGTACACGAAGGGGTAGCGGTCAGCCAGTGCGATTGCTGCCTGACTAGTGGAGAGGTCGCATCCAATCGTGACGAAAGCCTCGACGCCGGCTTCTCGTGCACGTGCGATCATCGCCTCACGGTCGCTGTCGTAGCGGGCATCATCGAGATGGGTGTGCGTATCGATGAGCATAAGAGACCGCGTCTCACTCCACGGAACCCAATAATGCGAGACTGAACGCCTAGGCGGGTCTGGTGACGATTAAATCAGCCAATTCGCTGAGGAGGGTGTGCGTTTCATCCCAACCAAGGCAGGCGTCGGTGATGGAAACACCGTGGACCAGCGCTTTTCCTTGCTGCCAGGTTTGTTTGCCTGGAGACAAATTACTCTCGAGCATCAGACCCATGATGGACTGGCGCCCCTCGCGGAATTGGCGAAGGACTTCACGAGCGACGACGCCCTGGCGTCGATGGTCCTTGCTGGAATTATCATGGGAACAATCGATCATAATGGGGCGTGCGATGTTTTCCCCGGCAACCGCCGATTCAGCCCGCGCGACATGTTCCTCGTCATAGTTGGTTTTACCCCCGCCCCCGCGGAGCACGATATGTCGGTCCGGGTTGCCCATCGTTTTAATGATCGACGTCTGTCCATCAGCGTTGATGCCGACAAAATGGTGAGGAGATCGTGCGGCAGTCATGGCGTTGACGGCGACTTGCAGGCTGCCTTCCGTGCCGTTTTTAAACGCGACCGGCATTGATACGCCGCTCGCCATCTCTCGGTGAGTCTGACTCTCCGTCGTGCGCGCTCCGATCGCAGTCCAGCTAATGAGGTCCGCGATATACTGGGGTGTCACGGGATCGAGAAGTTCGGTGGCGCAAGGAATACCACGCTGATTGATATTCAAGAGGATGGTTCGAGCTAACTCCATACCGGTGGCAATGTCACAGGTGCCATCGAGATGGGGATCGTTGATCAAGCCTTTCCATCCGACCGTCGTTCTCGGTTTCTCAAAATATGTCCGCATGACAATCAAGAGCCGGTCGCGCAAGGCATCAGCGACCGGTTTCAACTTGTCCGCATACTCATAGGCGGCTTCCGGATCGTGAATGGAACAGGGTCCGACAATCACAAGGAGTCGATCACGGTCTTGCCCATGGAGAATCCGGCGGATGGCTTCGCGGGTTTCCACGACGAGGGTTGCAGCCTGATCCGTAATCGGAAGCTTCGTCTTGATCGTTCGGGGAGACGGAAGAGCTTTGATTTCTATAACGTGTTGATTGTCGATCGGTCGATTCATGATCCGGCCCTTTCAGGACGATGCTCACGCACGAAAAGTGGCACAGACTAACGGAATCTTGAAGAAAAGTCTACACGGTGAACTCTAAGCAATTGAATAATAAGAGTCTTTTATCTTTGCCTGGGGCAGAGCTTTGCCTTGGTACCGCTTGCAGAAACCCTGGGTCGGAACGTAGAAGAGGAAAGAGGTGTGACTAATTGACACCCCTCTAACGTTGTGGTACTCAGTGCGTCCTCAATGAGCCAACCTCTCGCTTCACGAGCGCTCTTCCCTATGGTGCGGATCAGTCTGTCTGTCAGCTTGGTCCTACTGCTGCTTGCGCTTGCTCCCTTTGCAGTTGCTCAGGATGTGCACCATGAATTGGCCGCTGCCGATAGTGACGGGCACGAGCATTCGGATACGGACTTGTGTCAGTGGGTCCAACACCATACCGCTGGGTCGCTCGATGTCGGAGTCCCGATCCTGGCTGCTTGCGAGCTGATTCGTTCGCTGGCCCCTCCAATTGATTCGATTCTGCTTTCCACGGAGCTCTCCACTCCCGGTCCCTCACGCGCACCTCCTCGTCGCTAGCTTCCTCGTCAAGGCCAGATGCTTGTGGATTGGCATTCCCGATGCTGATCCCTCGCGTTCTTCTCTTTGAACTTGTCATCGTGGCAGGAGGAAACGATGCGACGTGCATGGGTTCATTCTATTTGTCGTTCGGTCGTTTTCGGACTCAGTCTTAGTGTGTTCGGTCAGGCGATGGCGATCGCCGCACAAGGATCCGAGGGCAATGTGATCATGGGTTCGGTTCAGAACCAGGACCTGCGTCGCGTTGATCAGGCCATTGTGCAGGTCCGAGATCAGGAAGGCGAGATTGTTGCGCAAGGAGTCACGAACCAGGCCGGTGAATTCTCGATCACAATCCCACAGGAGGGGACCTACTCCGTCAGTGCGGTTCGGGATACGTACAAAAGTGAATTCGTGGTAGTCAGGATCGGCAACGAGCCTCTCCCTCCGGTGACGTTGACGTTGGCCGTGACGCAGGACATCGCCTTGGAAATCGTATCGCCAATGCCAGCAATCCAGTACAAAGCCTCAAGCGAGACCTATCAGGTGAGTCGAAAGGACGTGGAGATCCTCCCGCGCGGTAACAACAATACCGTCGCGGAAGTTCTCCAAACGGTTCCGAGCGTAGTGTATGGGGCCTTGGGGCAAACGCACATCCGCCAAGACCATGCCAACCAACAGTTCCGGATCGACGGAGTGCCGATTCCGGAGGGCGTGAGTTCGACCTTCACCGATGTGATCTCCCCCCGTATGTGGGAGCGCGCTGATATTATCTTGGGAGGCATGGAGGCCCAGTACGGTAATAAGACCGCGATTCTTGTAGATATCACCAGTAAGAGCGGAACAAGGCCCTCGTTCGGCTCGGCCCAACTGTTCGGCGGCTCCAACCAGACCATAAACCCGTCGTTTGAGTACGGAGGGACGGTTGGCGAAAAGGTCCGGTACTACGTCCTGAATAGCTATACGACAACTAATCGTGGTATTGAACCGCCGACGCTCGGTCACTCGTTTTTTCATGATCAAAGCGAGCGCAATCAAACCTATCTGCGAGGTGATTACCAGCATGACAACCGAAATAGCTTGAGTTGGGTGTTCCTGAACGCGGTGGCAAAGTACCAAATTCCGACTATTCCGGGATTGGGGGTGAACCAAGATGTGCTGCCACTCCTTCAAACGCAGGACCCCACCTTCTCCCCCGCGCCATCTCAGGGAGTGAACCAGAACCAGCATGAGAATTCCCAGTACACCCACCTGGTCTGGCGCCATGACGTCAACGCCAGCAATTTTTTCCAGCTTGCCGGCTTTTTCAGGAATTCCTATGCGAACTTCACCACCGACCCATTCAATACCCTGGCCTATGCGCCTGAAGAGCAGACTGCGAATCAGACACGGAAGGCCTACTCGGTCGGAACGAGGCTTGATTATTCCTGGATCCCGAACAAGAGCCACCTCGTCAAGACAGGATTTCAACTCGAGTATACGAACGCGCAGAATCAGTTCCAGTTGTTTGACTTCGCCGTGGACCAGGCGACCGGCCTTCCGGTCGGACCGGTGCTCACCCAGAGCGCAGCCAATACGAACATCCAGAAACGTGAGGAAGTGTGGGTCCAGGATCAATGGAGCCTGGACGACTGGACCCTCAATCTTGGCGTGCGGTACGACCAGATTCAAAGCTTCTATGATGAGGGGCAGGTCAGTCCACGCATCGGCGTGACCTACAAGCTGAATCAGTCGAACGTCTTCCATGCCTATTACGGCCGGATGTTTACACCACCGAACGTCGAGCAGATCGCGTTTACCAAGGTGAATCTTGCGGGAACCACGGCGCAACCGGACGACCCGACTGGATTCAGTCCCAGGGCGGAGCGCTCCAACTATTTTGAGGTGGGCAGTTATCACGCCCTCACCAACTGGGCGACCTTGGAGCTGACGGCCTACTATAAACGAAGTCACTTCCAGTCCGATGCCGGCCAGTTTGGCACCACCCCGATGCTGAATTTCTTTGCCTTTCAGTGGGGCTATCAAGAGGGGATCGACGGCGTCCTGAAAATGCAACTCACCGACGACGTCAGCGCGCGCGGCAATGTGGCGTGGGGCCGGTGCAAGGCCAACGGGCTACAGTCGGGACAATATCTGCTGGACTCAAAGGAGATTACGGACATCAATACACCGGGCGGCGTCTTCTGCGATCACTCCCAGTTGATCACGAGTTCGGCTGTGGTGGCCTACCGGTTCCGGGAAAGGACCACCATTTCTGGCGAGATGCTCTACGGATCTGGCCTTCGGACTGCGGCGAATGACACGGCGCTCACCAACTCTTCTCACTTCCAGTCTTGGACCACGTATAATGCCTCTCTTACGCACACGTTCACGTTGCCGTGGGATCAGCAAAAGATGCTAGTCGGGTTCGATGTCATCAACTTGCTGGACCAGAAGTACTTCTACAACACGGGCGCAGGCAGTATCGGGCTCGGAGTGGCCCATGCGGGGATGCCGCGGTCGTTCTTTTTCCGGGCTCAATGGTTCTTTTGATAAAAGAAGCGATAAACGGTCGGCCTTCAGCAATAGGCGCGGGAGTGCTTCACTAAGCTGAACGCTGACAGCTGAAGGCGTTGTACCTGTGAGGAAGGAGAGCAGGATGCAGACTATGTGCAAGCCGGCATATGTGATTGGTGTGGTGCTCTGGTTGTGGCCAGTGTGGGGAGAGGCGGTCGAGGGCGACCGGGCTACGCACGAAGCGGATCACCAGGAAGATGTGTTAGAGCTTCCTGAGGTCCATGTTCACGGACTACCGCTCAATAAAGATCAGCAGCTGGGACCTGTTCCGAAATCAACCCCGTGGCCTGCGATGCCTGCTTCGTTGGACGGGCAGGTGATCGATGACTGGATGAAAGCCCGCATGTTGATCAGCAAAGAAGCACAGGTGACAGTGGTGGTTCTTGAACCGGCGAAGCACCGGGAACTGACCCAGGCCGGCATTGCGGCTCTCAATAAATGGACGTTCGACCCTCAAATGAAAGGTGATGACCCGATCGACGGGGAATTGACGGTCCGCATTCATTTCCGCACACGATGAAGACTGTGCCTCTGTTCGCGGTCGCTGATGCTGCGACCGTTGACGAATCGCGGAAGACACTTTATCGTAATCTCCATGAACGTTGACGAATCCTTGTTTCTCGCCATTAACGGTTTAGCCGGCCATGTTCCGGCGGTCGACACGTTCTTCCTGTTCCTGAGCGGTAGTAGTTCCCTCTATCTTCCGGTCGCGCTCGCATCCGGTTATTGGATGTGGGTCAATTGGCGGGAGGCTCTGATTGGTGGTGCTGTTCTCGCGGGCGTCGTCGGCTTCGTGGATTTTTTAGGCGGGCAGCTCAAGTGGGTGTTCGAACGTGTCAGGCCTTGTCGAGCATTGGACCAGGCAGTCGTGGTGGGGCCTGGCAAATGTGGCGTGCTGTTCAGTTTTCCCTCCAACCATGCCGTGAACACCGCTTCCGCAGCCGCATTTCTACAGGTACTGTACCCGAAGTCAGGCTGGGTCACCTGGCCGATCGTGGTCCTCGTGGGTTTTTCCCGCATCTACGTCGGAGCCCACTACGTGTCTGATGTGTTGGGTGGGTGGGCCATAGGCGGATGCATTGGGGCTGGAGTCGCATGGCTGCTCTTGCACTGGCCTCAGTTTCGCCGGCGCTCTGTCCCGCCACCGGCACCCACGCGGACTCAAATACCTGTCAGCCACAACAGTTAAAGTCTCTTCTGATTCTCCACGCACGAGACGAGTTCTGCCCTGAGCCGATCGATATCGTATCCACGGCCGATCAGTACGATGGCTGGGTCCGGTTCTTCCAGGAGGGTGACCGGTGTGATCGTTGCGTGGCCTGGTGGTGAATACTGGAATTCTTGCAATGTCGGCTCGTTCTGGAATCTGAAAAAGCCTTTCGCGCGGTCAAGTTCCTTCGGAAGTGTCTCGATCCAGGCGAGAAAGCGTTCACGGTTGAGTGAACCAGGTAAGCGGATTGTGGTGGCAATGGGATGATGCCCCATTCCGGCATGCCCATCGGGTGGTGATGGTTCGCCGATCACGATGGTGGATCTCACGGGAGGCTTCCTAGAGGCAACGGAGGCCAAGAGAAGATTCGGGTCAACTTTCGCATGACTGGTTTCCCAAAATCGTGCATAGGGATTCTGGCTCACGATCGATGTTTTGAACTGATCCCAAAGTCCGGCAATGTAAAGGTCACGCTTGTTGAGAATGACCTCATCAGCACAGCGGACAGCTTGGGATGTGACATAGGCGCTGGAATTGCTTTGCTCCCTCGAGAAGGGCTGGAGAAGGGCGATGACCCGTTCGAGATGAGCGAGACGGGCCGTATAGAGATCGGTAACGGCGTCGACGACTTCGACAGGATCTGCCAATCCCGAACATTCCAGAATCACCACGTCTGAGTTATAGTCCTTCACCAGTTGCGCGAGACCCCAAGACAGTTCTTCCTTCGTGTCACAGCACACGCACCCACCGGCGAGGTTGAGCACTTGCTGAGCCATCGTGCCGGCGCGTGGCCCGTCGATGCTGACCTCTCCCGCCTCGTTCATTAAAACACCCACCCGTCGGCCTTGTGCGCTCCAGTACTCCAGTAGTCGCATCAGGAGCGTGGTTTTTCCTGCGCCGAGCGACCCGCAGAGTACATAAAAAGGGACCGGCATTCCTCGACCTCGATAGAAAGTCTGTCGTCGGATGGATGATACGTCGACGGTATTCTACCGAGAGCTGTGTTCAGAGGAAAGCTCAATGATGATGAGAGGCAGCTTCGAACTCGTGGTGCTGGTCGGCCAGTTTCGACAAGTCGCAGTGGACCGCTTCTGGGTGGCAGCAGGCCGTTTCCATTTGGATGGTCATATGCTTGATGCCGAAATCTGAGGCGATCCGACCTCTGACCGTTCGAAGGAGCTCATTGGTAAGCGCGTCATCCTCTCCATCGACGAGCACATGGCAGGTGAGCATGATCAGGCGAGGTTCCACCGCCCAGATATGAAGGTCGTGGACGTTTTTCACGCCCGGGATAGACTCAACCATGGCGGCGACGTGTGAGGCACTGATCCGCGGCGGCGTCGATTCCAACAGTACCTCCAACGATTCTTTGAACAGTGGCCAGGCTCCTTTCACGATCGCTCCTACTACGAGGAGACTCACGAGGGGATCGAGGACCGTCCAACCGGTCAACAAGATCGTGGCGCCGCTGACAACCACACCGAGCGAAACCCACGCGTCTCCCAACATGTGCCAAAACGCGCTGCGGATGTTGAGATCGTCTCTGGCCCCGTGCTGCAGCAGGAGCGCGATGCTGAGATTGGCCACGAAGCTCAATGCCGCGATGGCCATCACCCAGGTGCCGTCAACAGGGACGGGGTGAAGCAATCGTTTAAGGCCGACCAGTGCGATGCCGACTGCGGTCAGGAGGAGGATGAACGAGTTCAAGAAGGCAGCGATGATGCCGGCTCGATGATACCCAAAGGTACGTGTTTCACTGGCCGGTTTCGTCGTCAGCAGGTGTGCGTAAAGGGCCAGGAATAATGAACCCTGATCGATCAAATTATGCCCCGCGTCGCTCATCAAGCCGATACTGTCGAGGACGAATCCACCGGTGAACTCAGCCGTGATGATGACGGCATTCACCGCGAGAGCAAGAGAGAGCCGGAATCGCAGTTCCTGATAGGTCGCCGCGGGTTGCATCAACATAGTTTCGCATGGACGGTGGAAGACAGCAAGCGTCCGGATGAATCATCAAACCGCAGGTCGGATTATTGAGCGGAAGGTTGCGGCAGGAACTCCAGGAAATACTGGCGGGGAAGAAAGCTGTGTTCTCGCTCGAGCCGATAGCCGGCTGTGGTCATCTCAGCGATGACCGTTTCTCGAGGAACAAGATGTTTTTTGGAGAATCCGAGTTCACCGGATCGCTCGTCGTGATAGAAGTCGATAATAGCGATTCGCGCTCCTGGTTTGAGGGCTGATCTTACGTTCCGGAAGTAAATTGTACGATCTTCCAAATGATGAAAGACGTTGCACACAAAGATAAGGTCGACCGATTCAGCCGGGAGCTTCGGGCTATCGGCCCGCGCCAGGATGAATTCAGCAGTGTAGGGCGCGTGCATGTGCACAAGGCTCTCTTCAACGTATCGCAGCATCTCCGGCTCCACATCGATCGCATAAACTTTTCCGGATTCCGTCACGGCTCCGACCAATCGTCTGGTGAAGTAGCCTGAGCCAGACCCGAGATCGGCGACGGCTTGACCCGGTTTCAGATGCAGCGCCTCAATGACTTGAAGTGGCTTCTGGTATTGATCGCGCTCGGAGCTGTCGAGTTGTTCCAGGTACTGCGCAATGTTGTCCGGTCGGCGATGCTGATGCTGGTCTTGGGCGATGGCTGAGTCTGGGAGCAACGTCCAACAGCCAAGGACCATGCAGATGTAGAACAACTGACTCTGGCAGGTAGTTCTCATGTCGGGGGTCACGGCTTTCTCGGAGGGAGCCGTTCGCTGAGGACAGGAAATTTGGCCTGTCCCACGCCAAAATTCCCGCTGGCAGGATCAGCCGCGACCACTCGCAATGTAATGCCGTCCGGCGCATCTTTGAGAACCGGCACAAAAAACGGTGCTTCAAAGCTGGCTTGTTCCCCGCTATAAAACATCTGAAGCCGTTCAATCACCCGATCCCCGATCAACACTTCCCCATAGATATGAGCCTTGCGCGAATCCCAATCCCCATGCGGCCGCACAAGCGCGCCGGAGAGTGTCCGCACAGAGGCTCTGAGAAGAACGTCGTCCTTCGCGATCAAGGATTCGCCTGGTTTGGGATGTTCGATTTGAATGATATAGCCGTACAGATGCAGCACGATCCCGTCGTGCGTCAGGTCATGGCCGGGAATCAGCCAAACGGTTTTCGAAACCCGTTGCGCAGATGCTGGATAGGCCAACGGTCCCTCGGCAGTTACTTCAACCAGGGTCGGGCGGGTGAATTCGAGTGTTGCCGTGAAAGCGGCAGCTGGTCCGGAACTGTAGCGGGGTTCACCCATCACATGCGGTGTCCGCATGATTTGGTTTTGGTCGCCGGCCTCGCCCTGCTGGAGGCCAGTCGCGAGAATTTCCTTTGTGGCGACATCAGTGATCGTGACTCGTGCCCCTCCCACGTCTTTTCCCAAGACCATCGAGCCATGAGCCACGACACGCACGAGGATAATCGTCGGTTTCGGATCATTGAGATGCAGATCGGGAGGTGGCTCGCCTTCTGCGGGGATTGCAAGACAAGGAAGAGGGGTGAGAATCAGAGCGGCTAGAAGGAGAAAAAGAAAAGCTCCTCGATTCATTTGACTTTGGTGCCTGGGTCGACCTCTTCGAGAATCGTGATCAGTCCTCGTACGTCACTATCTCCTGCGGCCAGGACCATTCCCTGCGATTCAATGCCCATGAGCTTTGCCGGCTTGAGGTTCGCGACGATCACGATCGTTTTCCCGACCAAGGCTTCGGGCTCGTATTTCTTCCCGATACCGGCCACGATCTGCCGCTGTTCATTCCCGATGGAGACTTGAAGCTTGAGTAGCTTCTCCGACTTAGGAACTCGCTCGGCCGTCAGGACCTTGGCGGTCTTGAGCTGAACTTTCTGGAAGTCGTCGATGGTGATCTGTGCTGGAGCAGGGGCTTGAGGCGCGGGGCTAGAGGCGCTAGGCGACAGGGGTTGAGACTGGGGTGAAGAGGTTACATCGCTCACGGTCTTAGCTCCTTGTGGTTTTTTTGTTCCAGCATCTGCGAGGCCTTTCTCTTTCACTTTAGCCGACTCCTTCAGCCCAATCGGAATAGTCTCTGTCCCAATTGCAATTCGAGGAATCAGAGGCTTTCCTTTAGCGATTCGAACGCCCGGGAGTAGCTTATCGTATTCTAGCTTCCTATCGTTAATTCGTGGGTTCAACCCCAGTTGCCGTGCCATTTCAACTGCTGTAGTAGGCATGAATGGATACAATACCGGGATGATGAATACCAATGCTTTTGCCACACGATGTAGAATGCTGTGGAGCCGGTCTCTGTCCTCTGCTCTCTTGGCTAGAGTCCAAGTCGCTGTCTTGTCTATGTACTGATCACATAGCTGGATCAATTCCCACATGCTTTCAAGGGCCCGATTGAAACGCAGGTCCCTTATGTGTGACATCGCCAACCCAGTCAATTCACCTATGCCATGTTCCAACTGATTGGCCAACTCATCTTTGGGCGCACTGCCTGGAGGAATCATGCCTTGAGTGAACCGTTCGATCATGGTGAGTGTTCGGCTGAGTAGATTTCCGAGGCCATCGGCCAATTCACTGTTGATGCGACCAATCAACGCCTCTCGTGAGAAGTCGCCATCCTGACCAAACGGGACTTCGCGAAGAAGAAAGTATCGAAACGCGTCCGAGCCGAACTCGTCGATAATCTTGTTCGGATCCACAACATTCCCTCGGCTCTTTGACATCTTTTCACCGTTCACCGTCCACCAGCCATGAGCAAAAATAGTTGTCGGGAGTTCGAGGCCCAAGGCCATCAGCATCGTGGACCAGTAAACGGCGTGAGTTGTGAGAATGTCCTTGCCAACGAGATGGATAACCTTGTGCTCCGCATTACCAGTGGTCGGCCAGAATGTTGCGTCTCTTGGATTTAGATATTCCAAAGCAGAAATGTAGTTGACCAGGGCGTCGAACCAGACATAGGTCACATAGTTGGGATCAAACGGTAGTTTAATCCCCCACGATAGCCGAGATACCGGCCGTGAAATAGACAGATTTTCCAACCGATGCTTTTCGAGAAAACTTAGAACTTCATTGAATCGGGACGACGGACGAATGAAGCTTGTGGGGGTATCGGCTAGACCTGGGTGGGCCTTCATATGATCGAGGAGCCTCTTTTGATAGTCGCTCATCCGAAAAAAATAGTTGCGCTCGCTCAGTTGTTCGACCGGGCGCTTGCATTCAGGACAGAGTCCATCTGTCACATCCTTGTTAGTCCAAAATCTCTCATCAAATGTGCAGTACCAGCCTGTATACCATTCCGGATAAATTAGCCGGTTGCCATTTTCATCTCTTGTGTCATGAAGCCGTTGAAGACAGCGCTGAACGATCTCTTTGTGTTTGGCATCTGTCGTTCTGATGAACGCATTGTTCGAGATGTTCAAGCGCTTCCACAGCTCCTGAAATCGCGGCACCATAACGTCGCAATACTTTTGCGGGTCAATACCGGCCCTGGCAGCAGCTTGTTGCACTTTTTGTCCGTGTTCATCGACTCCTGTTAAAAAGAAGACATCGTAAGGCAACAATTGGCTGTAGTATCGCGCGAGCACGTCGGCTGCCACCGTCGTATAGGCGTGGCCGATGTGCGGCACGTCGTTTACGTAATAGATCGGCGTGGTGATGTAGAAGGTGTTCGGCGCGCTCATAGTCGAGTGAAAAGATAACAGGTTGGTGCCGACGAAAGCTAGGCTGGGAGCGACGCGGACTGCGGCATCACTGCGTCTCGTAAGCGGAGAAGAATCGTCTCCAATGCCATATGCAAATTGAGGTGGCGGGTCGCATTCTGCTCCGTTGTCTCGATGTCTTTCAGGAGATCCAGCAGCACATCCGTTTGGGCCTGACGGGCGTAGCTCTCCAATGCCACTAACTGGTCGACAAAAAATATCTGGTCACGCTCGCCTGCGACTTGAATGAGCACGAGGTCTCGTATCCATCGGGCGAGCCATCCGAGCACATCCTGGGCTCGGTCGGCTTTCGCGATGGCTTCAGCAGACGACAAGATGACTGTAATCGATTGGAGTGATCGCGGTTGCACCAGTTCCAGGAATTCTGTCTGTCGTGCTCGCAGGTCCTTTGTGTCGCTCGTCAGCGCTTCTCCGATGCGACCCTCGGACACCATCGCCAAGAATCTGGCCTCGGCCGGAGGGATTTGACGTTGGAGGATCAAGGCTGCTTCGACCTGTGTTCTCCCTGGTGTGGTGAAGCGAAGGGCCTGACAGCGGGAGCGGATCGTGGCCGGCAATGCCGCCGGACGGCTCGAAATCAACAGAAACAGGCTGTGATCCGGAGGCTCCTCGAGGGTTTTGAGGAGTGCGTTGGCCGCACCGATCGTCATACGGTCCGCGTCGTCGATCAGGCAAATCTTCTGCGAGCCAATGAGGGGATGATACACGATCTGTTGTTCGATCTCGCGAACTTGTTCGATCTTGATCTGCGGGGTGGTTTGTTCAGGGTCAGGCTCGATCATGAAAAAGTCCGGATGTGTGTGGGCGTTGATCTGCTGACAAGAGCGGCAGGACCCGCAGGTGTCCAATTCACTTCTGTCGGAGATCGACTCGCAGTTGAGAGCCTGCGCAAATCGTAACGCCGTGAGTCGTTTTCCGATGGAGGACTCACCGTGGAAAAGATAGGCGTGAGCGAGGCGTCCATGAGCGACGGCTGCCTTGAGAGCGGCAATCGGATGTTCATGGCCGATGACGTCGCGAAATGGCATCTAGGACTTTCGTTTTCGTACGAGACGATACCTTGAGAGTTGATTGAACACAAGGGCCAGTGTGGTGCTGGTGATGTCCTCAGGCCGTCGCGTGGCATTAATCACTGTGATTCGGCGTGGGGCTTGGCGTGCGAGGGCGAGAAAGCCGCGCCGGACCTTCCGATGAAATCGTTGGGACTCCCGATCGAGACGATTCTGTTTTCCTCGTGCCTTTCGCCGCCGGGCGAGGCCAACGGACACGGGCAGATCGAACAAGAGTGTGAGGTCGGGTGAAATCCCGCCGCTCGCCACGTCGTTCGCTGTTCGTAGCCACTGCATGTTCACATCTCGTCCATACCCCTGATAGGCAAAAGTGGAATCGGAGAACCGATCGCAGATGACGACCTGTCCCCGCTGTAATGCCGGCATGATGATGTGCGCGACATGCTGACTACGTGCTGCGAGGATCAGCAAGGCTTCGGTTTCAGCAGTGACCGATTCGTGCGATGACGCCGACAGGAGGACACGCCGGATTGCTTCTGCAAGAGGGGTCCCTCCTGGCTCTCTCGTATGGACGACCGAGTAGCTGGCCCGTTTAAGTGCTGCAGTGAGGCGAACAGCCTGGGTACTTTTACCGCTTCCTTCCGGTCCTTCCAGGGTGATGAAAAATCCCTTGTCACGGTGCCTTCTCGTTCTCACGGGGCCTCACGATTTGTCGGTAGGCAAAGCGGGCGGGATGGTAGTCCAAGTTATTGAAAATAGCAACAAAAGGCTTGCGACGCCCTCGTAAATCTTTGTATGATGAGCCTTCACAGATCCTGCCGGATTTTTATGTTAAAAGCCTCACTAAAACGCTACTTTCTGACAGGTCTCCTGGTCATCACTCCGATCTGGGGAACCATCCTGATTTTGAAAACGTTGTTTGTGACGGTGGATGGGATCTTAGGAGACCTTCTCGCCGGCATGATGCCAGAGTGGTATGTGCCGGGACTTGGGATTGTGGCGTTGGTCCTGTTGATCTTCCTGACGGGTCTCCTCGCCGCTAATTTTATGGGGCGGCAGATCGTCAAGTGGTGGGAAGATCTGTTGAATCGCGTCCCTCTCGTGCGCGGGATCTACTCAACGTTGAAATCCATGATGGACATTCTGTCGTTCTCAGAGCGGGGATCGTACAATCGTGTCGTGCTGATCCAATTTCCGAAAAACGGCCATTACTGCTTTGCCTTCGTCACCGGTGTGACGAAAACCGACATGCAGGACCTGGCCCAGGAACCGCTCATCCATGTGTATGTGCCAACGTCGCCAAACCCTACGTCAGGCTATTTTCTGCTCGTCCCGGAGCGAGAAGTGACCTCGGTCGATATCAGCGTAGAGGAAGCGATGAAATTGATTGTGTCCGGGGGGCTGTATTCACCGACGCCGTCGGCGATGTCGATGCTGAACACAGAATCCAAGTGGGGCGCCGTCAAGCAGCCTGAAACGGGAGTGCCGATCGGATGAAGAACCAGCGCACGGCGAAGACAAACTCCTCTGATTCTCAGATTTTCTCTGAGCCCCTTGCCCCCGTTGCGGGTCTCGGCGTCATTGTGATGGCAGCGGGTCTTGGCACACGCATGCGTTCAAAACAGGCGAAGGTCCTGCATCAGGTGGCCGGGCAGCCGATGGTGCTCTATTCAGTCAAGCTCGGTTTGCAGGTAGCAGGCGATCGCATGGCTGTCGTGGTTGGGCATCAGAATGATCAAGTGCGACAGCTTATCGAAACTGCGATAAGCGATCAGCAGCTGCGTTCGCGGGTGTGGATCGTTGAGCAGCGGGAACAGCTCGGGACAGGCCACGCGGTGTTGCAAAGCCGGCCTGTGTTCGCGGTCGGCACAAAGGTGGCCCCCTCCTGGTATCTCATCCTGAACGGCGATACGCCGTTGCTTCGCGAAACGACAGTTCGTGAACTCCTTCGCGTGCATGAAGCAGAGCGGGCAGCTGTTACGATCCTTACGACCGTTCTGAAAGATGCCAACGGGTATGGGCGTGTGGTTCGCGCGCGATCGGCGGGGAGAGACATCTCCCGCATCGTAGAAGATCGTGATGCCACGACAGAGGAGCAGGCGATTCGGGAGGTCAATGTCGGAACCTACGTGGTTGACGGCGCGTTCCTGTTTGATGCGCTGGAAAAGCTCGATCCGAGCAATGCCCAAGGTGAGTACTATCTCACTGATCTGGTTCACATCGCGGTCGCGCAGGGGCGGTCTGTGGCGGCTGTCTCGCTGGATAGTCCTGAAGAAGGCCTCGGTGTGAACACGCGTCAACAGCTTGCAGAAGCCGAGCGAATCATTCGCCAACAGATTCGCGAACGATGGCTGGATGCCGGCGTGACAATGATGGATCCTCCATCGACTTGGATCGATGCAGGCGTGACGATCGGAAGAGACACGATTCTCCATCCCAATGTGACGCTTGAACGGGCGACAGCAATTGGGGAGGACTGTGTCATTCGTTCGCACACTCGTCTTTCGGACTGTACCGTGGGGAATCGAGTCGAGGTGCTCGATCATTGTGTGCTGCGGGACTCAGTGATTGAAGACGATGCGGTGTTGGGACCCTTTGTGCATCTGCGCCCTGGCGTCCTGGTTCGCAGGAAGGCAAAAGTCGGCAATTTTGTGGAGATGAAGAAAACCGACCTGGGTGAAGGGTCGAAGGCGAACCATCTCAGCTATCTGGGAGATGCCAAGATAGGGAAAAGAGTCAACATCGGTGCTGGCACGATCACCTGCAATTATGACGGGATTCGGAAGTCGCAGACGGTCATTGGCGATGACGTCTTTTTGGGAAGCGATACTCAGTTGATTGCGCCCGTGACGGTAGGAGCCGGTGCCGTGATTGCAGCAGGCACGACGGTGACCGAGGATGTGCCGGCCGACGCACTCGTCATCTCGCGGGTGCCTCAAGTGAACCGAGCTGGGTGGGCTGCGAAGCGGCGGGCGTTGGAAAGCGACGCGAATCATGAAACGTTAAACGTGAAACGTGGAATGACGTCCGTCCGCGTCACGCGTCACGCATCACGCGTGAAGAAGAAACAATTGCCAGCGTCAAAGAGGAAACAAGTCAAGAAAGGCAGCAGAACATAACTATGTGCGGAATCGTCGGATATGTAGGTGCTCAGGACGCGGTACCGATTCTCCTTGGCGGCCTGGCAAAACTCGAATACCGCGGCTATGACTCGGCAGGGGTCGCCATTCTGAAGGGCGAAACGATCGAAGTGCGCCGGAGTGTCGGGAAACTGATCAATCTCCAAAAGTCACTTGATGAGAAAGCCATTCACGGAACGGTCGGCATCGGCCACACAAGATGGGCCACCCATGGGAAACCATCGGAACAGAACGCCCATCCGCATCGCTCCAAAGGCTGCGTGCTTGTGCACAATGGGATTATCGAAAATTACCAACCGTTGAAACAGCAGCTGGAGCGGGATGGCTATAACTTTGAATCAGAGACTGACACAGAGGTTGTGGCCCATCTGATCGATAAATACCTGCACAAGGGGCACAGGTTGGCCGATGCGGTACGAGCGGCGACGAAGGACGTGCGTGGGAGTTACGCGATCGCCGTGATCTCAGAGAAAGAACCGGGAACTCTCGTCGCAGCTCGTTCCGGCTGTCCGCTCGTCGTGGGGCGGAGCAGGGAGGCCTCGTTTGTGGCCTCCGATGTCATGGCCATGCTCACCCACACGCGCGACGTAACCTATCTGGAAGAAGGCGATATTGCCGTCGTGACGTCCACGGCTATACAGCTGACGGACGCAGATGGCCACACAGTCTCACGCAAGCCGACCCATATTACGTGGGATGCCTCAGCGGCGGAAAAAAGCGGGTTTCCGCATTTTATGCTCAAGGAAATTCACGAGCAGCCACAGACGATTCTCGATACTATGCGCGGGCGGTATTCATACGAGGCTGGCGAAGCAGACTTACCGGATATTGGTCTCACTCCAAAACAGTTCGCTCAGATCGGCCGGATTTGGATCGTGGCCTGCGGCACCTCCTGGCATGCCGGAAAGGTGGGTCGGTACCTCTTGGAGGAGATGGTCCGTGCGCCGGTCCAAGTCGATATCGCCAGCGAGTTTCGCTATCGCGATCCCTTAGTGGAGAAGGGCGACCTCTTTATCACCATCTCACAGTCCGGCGAAACCGCGGATACATTGGCTGCGGCGCGTGAAGCCAAACGAAAAGGCGCGCACGTCCTGTCGATCGTCAATGTGGTCGGAAGCACATTGGCTCGCGAGTCCGATGGCGTGCTGTACACGCATTGTGGGCCGGAAATTGGGGTAGCTTCGACGAAGGCGTTCACTGCGCAACTGACCGCCTTGTACTTGCTCGCCCTGCATCTGGCGCGTGTCCGCAATGCGATATCGGTGGCTGATGGAAAGGCGTGGCTCGATCGATTGGTCAGATTACCTGTGTTGGTGGAGCATGTGCTGAAGCGCGAAGCGGAGGTCGTGGCGATTGCCAAGCGCTACCATAAGAAGCGGAACTTTCTCTATCTCGGTCGCGGCATCAATTATCCGGTCGCTCTCGAAGGTGCCCTCAAGCTCAAAGAAATCTCATACATCCATGCCGAAGGGTATGCGGCTGGTGAGATGAAACATGGTCCGATCGCGCTTATCGACAAAGACATGCCGGTCGTGGTGTTGGCTCCGAAGGATCGCTTGTACGAGAAGACCGTCAGTAACCTGATGGAAGTGAAGGCTCGACATGCGCCAGTCATCGCGCTGGTGGCCGAAGGGGAACGTGAGTTAGGGAAAACGGCCGACGCCGTCTTTACGATTCCTGACACACATCCGTTGATCTCGCCGATTCTGTTTACGATTCCGTTGCAGTTGCTCGCGTATCACATCGCCGTGTTGCGTGGGGCGGATGTGGATCAGCCCCGGAATCTTGCAAAGAGTGTGACGGTTGAATGAAGAGCAGGGAAGCCATCAGCTGTCAGCTTTCAGTTTGATGAGCGACTAGTTCTGAAACTGAGAGCTGAAAGCTGATCGCCGAAAGCTAACCATGGAAATTACCAAGCAGGAAGTCGAGAATGTCGGGAAGCTGGCTCGGTTGGAGTTGACCGAAGTCGAGAAGACTGCGTTTGCGAAACAGCTAAGTCAGATTCTCACATACGTGGAGACGCTGAAACAGTATGACACGACCGGGGTGGAACCTACGGCGACGGTGCTGGGTCAGGTCAACGTCTCTCGCCCAGATGAGGTTCGACCTTCTCTCTCGGTCGAAAAGGCGGTGGCGAACGCTCCTGAAACGTCAGAGGGATTCTTCATCGTCCCGAAGATTATTGAAGAACGATAGCGGACTGATACGAGGTAGCGATGTTTAGGCAGATGTTACGGTCGAAAATCCATCGTGCTACGGTGACCGAGGCCTGTCTCGACTATGAAGGCAGCCTCACGATCGACGAGGGCCTGATGGAAGCGGCGGGCATCCTTCCCTACGAGGCGATTGTCTGTTCGAACCTGAATAACGGAGAGCGGTTCATGACCTACGCGATGGCCGGCAAGCGGGGTAGCGGTGAAATCGTCCTCAACGGGCCGACTGCGCGCAAGGGAGCGGTCGGAGACCAGATCATCATTTTTTGTTACGAGTACTATGGAGAGGAAGAAATTAAACGGCACGCGCCAAAGATCATCCAAGTCAACGATAAAAACCGAATCATCTCGTAGAAAACGAAACGCTGATGTCGATTCATAAGCTCACCCTTTCCGAGCTCCAGAAGAAATTTATAGCCGGCGAAATTACGACCAGCGAGATCGTGCGTGCCTATTTTCTTCGCATCGGTCAAACTGAGCACAAGGTAAAGGCCTATGTGTCCCAGACCAAGGAAACTGCGGTGATACAGGCGCGTGCGCTGGACGAGGCGCTGAAGGGATGGCGCAAGACGTTACCCATGATGGGAATGCCTCTGGCGATCAAGGACAATATCTGCACCGAAGGGGTGCCTACGACCTGTGCCTCTCGCATGCTCGGCAACTTTGTCCCTCCCTACGATGCGACGGTGATCAAAAAGCTGCATGATCAGGGTTATATCCTGCTCGGCAAGACAAATCTCGACGAATTTGCGATGGGCTCATCCACCGAGAACTCGGCGTTTGGTTCCAGCCGGAATCCGTGGAATCTTCACTATGTGCCGGGAGGATCAAGTGGCGGGTCAGCGGCTGCCGTCGCGGCCGATGAATGCGCTGCCGCCTTGGGTTCTGATACCGGCGGGTCAATTCGTCAGCCAGCCGCGTTTTGCGGAGTCGTCGGACTCAAACCGACGTACGGGCGGGTGTCTCGTTACGGTTTAGTGGCCTTCGCCTCGTCGCTTGATCAGATCGGTCCCATCACGAAGGATGTCACAGACGCCGCGCTGTTGTTGGGGGTGATTGCGGGCCATGATCCGCTCGACTCAACCTCAGCAGATGTTCCCGTGCCGGACTATCTCAAAGCGCTCAAAAAAAATGATCTGAGAAAACTCAAGGTTGGCGTGCCGGTCGAATTCTTTACGGAAGGGCTCGACCCGGAAGTTGAGCAATCCGTCCGTGCTGCGATCGAGGAACTAAAGAATCTTGGTGGCGAGGTTGTAGAGATCCGCTTACCGAGAACCGACGCGGCCGTTGCGACCTACTATGTGATTGCGACCGCAGAGGCCAGTTCCAACCTCGCGCGATTTGAGGGTGTGAGGTTCGGCCTGCGTGCCAAAGAGACCAAGGATCTGCTCGACCTCTACATGAAAACCAGGCAGGAAGGCTTTGGGCCTGAGGTGAAACGCCGAATCATGCTGGGCACCTATGCGCTCAGCGCCGGCTATTATGACGCCTATTACGGTAAAGCGCAGGCTGTCCGCACGTTGATCAGGCAGGATTTTGACGCCGCCTTCAAGGAAGTGGACGTGATCGCCACGCCTGTCACTCCCACACCAGCGTTCAAGCTGGGAGAAAAAATCGAAGATCCGTTGCAGATGTACTTGTCCGACATCTACACAATCTCAGTCAACCTTGCCGGATTGCCGGCGATCTCGGTGCCCTGCGGATTCAGCCAAGCGGGGTTACCGATTGGCCTGCAGCTGATCGGACGCGCTTTCGAAGAAGACACGATCCTTCGCGCAGCGCATGCCTATGAGCAGAGCACGCAGTGGCATTTGAAGAAACCGGTGGTACGATAGGGCACCAAGGGTGAGAAGGAAACGATAGCTGGAGGAGTCTCATGACAATGGTTGAAATGGCAGCTGGTCTCGTAGCAGTTGGTTTCGCGGTACTCGTGGGCTATCTTGTGCCGGTGCTGGTTCAGATGCGCAAGACGGTTGTGGAGTCACAACAGTTGCTCGCCAAGATGAGCACGGATCTCCCACCGCTTATCACAGAGTTGCGTGCGATGAGCCAGAATGTGAACGATATGGCGGAGCAGGCACGGAGTGGCGTGGAACATGCCGCGGTATTGCTTCACGCAATGGGAGAAGTGGGAGAATCCGTCCAGCAGGTCCATAACGTCGTACGAGGGTCGGGAGGCACAATGTTAATGAATGTGGCAAGCGTGGTGGCCGGATTCAAAGCGGCAACCAGAGTCATGAAGGATCGATTGGGGAAGGAAGGAGGGTCTCACAATGGCGGATGATCGTGGGTCTTCGGCGGCAGGAGTCCTGTTGGCCTTCATCAGCGGTACTGCTCTCGGTGCGATTGCGGCTCTGTTGCTGGCCCCGCAGTCTGGACGGGAGTCGCGCGAACAGCTGCGTGGCTATGCGCGCCGTGCCGAAGATAACCTGCGCGAGTTGGCAGGTCGTGCCGGCGAGGTGATTGAAGAAGCTGTCGGCGAAGGACGTGAATACGTCGAGTCCAAGAAGTCCGTGCTGCGGGAAGCGTTCGAAGCGGGTCGTGAGGCGATGCGCCGGGAACGTGATCGCATGTCGGGCGATCAAGGCTAAGCATGATCTATGAGGTGGTGATCGGCGTCGAGGTCCATGCACAGCTGCGGACCAAGTCCAAGATGTTCTGCGGCTGCGGCACGATGTTCGGTCTCACGGCGAATAGTCAGACTTGCCCTGTATGTCTCGGTCTGCCAGGAACCCTGCCGGTTATCAATCAGGCGGCGGTCGAAATGGCGGTCCGTACAGGGCTGGCCCTCAACTGTGCGATCGGCGCTCATAATCGCTTTGCCCGAAAAAACTACTTCTATCCGGACTTGCCCAAGGGGTATCAGATCTCTCAGTACGAAGCACCGATTTGTGAGCACGGCTGGATCGAGTTCATAACTGGCGACAGTAAGAAAAGAATTCGCATCCGCCGGGCGCATCTTGAGGAGGACGCCGGGAAGAGCGTGCACCAGACAGGTACAAACAGCAGCCGTGTGGATTTAAATCGCGCAGGCACACCCTTGCTCGAAATTGTGACTGAGCCGGACATGCGGTCGGCCGATGAAGTGGTGGCGTATTTGAAAAGCCTTCGCGAGACCCTCATATATCAGGATGTGTGCGATGGCGACATGGAAAAGGGTAATTTCCGCTGTGAGCCGAACCTGTCTCTTCGGCCGCTTGGTCAAAAAGAATTTGGCACGAAAGTGGAATTGAAAAACATCAACTCCTTCAAATTCGTGAAGGATGCAATCGAATACGAAATCAAACGCCAGACAAAGGTTCTAAACGAGGGCGGCAAGATTCAACAAGAGACACGCCTCTGGAACATCGATCGAGAGGAAACAGCGGTGATGCGTTCAAAGGAAGAAGCACACGATTATCGCTATTTTCCTGATCCTGACTTGGTGCCGCTGAAGATTTCTGATGGATGGATCGAGGAACTGAGCAAGACTGTTTCAGAGCTACCAGCCGCCAAGCACAAACGCCTGAAAGACCGGTACGGCCTTTCCGACTATCTCGCCAGTGTACTGACGGCTGACAAGGATACTGCTGAATATTTTGAGGCTGCAACCGCAAGTGCTGTAAAGGAGGGAGGGTTTTCCGATACTGAGATCGGTGCTGAGACTGCGAACTGGATCATAGGAGACCTGCGGGGGCTGCAGAACAAGGTCGGCAAAACAACCACGGAGATCCAAGTTACTCACGAAGCATTGGCCCAATTGGTCGTAATGACACATTCCGGGACGATCAATGGGGCTACTGCTAAGAAGGTATTGGAAGAGATGGTTAATTCCGGAAAAACCGCCGCCGAGATTATCGAAGCAAGAGGCTTGAAGCAGGTTTCTGATGAGGGGGCCATTGAGAAAATCATTGAAGAAGTATTGGCAAAGAATCCTGCGCAGGTAGCGCAGTTCAAAGAAGGGAAACAGCAAGTGCTTGGCTTTCTGGTCGGGCAGGTGATGAAGGCCAGCGGAGGGAAAGCAAATCCGGCCAAGGTGAATGAGTTCCTCAAGAAGAAATTGGGAGCTTAATTGAAAGAGGGGCAAACAGCATGAGCGCAATTCGAGAGATCAAGGGGAGGCAGATTCTGGATTCGAGAGGGAATCCGACAGTTGAGGTGGAGGTAACCCTCGAAAGTGGTGCCTTAGGACGAGCGGCAGTGCCGTCTGGGGCCTCGACAGGCGAGAAGGAAGCGATTGAACTGCGCGATGGCGACAAGAAGCGTTGGATGGGCAAGGGGGTATCGAAGGCCGTCACGAACATCGGCAAGATCATCGCACCGGAACTCCTGGGGAAAGAAGCTTTCGATCAAGCTGGTATCGATCAGGCGATGATCCGGCTGGATGGGACCAAGACGAAAGGGAAGCTCGGAGCGAACGCGATTCTTGGCGTGTCGCTTGCCGTGGCCAAGGCAGCTGCAGCTGAGACAGGTCAGCCACTCTATCGTTATCTAGGCGGAACGAACGCAAGGGTGTTGCCTGTGCCGCTGATGAATATCATCAATGGGGGCGCTCACGCGGACAATCGGCTCGATCTACAAGAGTTTATGATCATGCCGATTGGCGCCACGCAGTTCAGCGAAGCTTTACGGATGGCAACCGAAGTGTTCCATGTCCTGAAGGGTCTGCTGAAAAAGAAAGGTCTGAACACGGCGGTCGGTGATGAAGGTGGATTTGCGCCGGATCTCCAATCTAATGAAGAGGCCTTGAGCCTCATCACGCAGGCGATCGAAGAAGCAGGGTATAAGCCCGGCCAGGACATCGCGCTGGCTCTTGATTGCGCGGCCAGTGAGCTATACGACAAGGGTCGCTACATGCTCGAGGCCGAGAAGAACCCGGAACGTTCGTCGGAAGAGATGATCAGCTATTATGGTAAATT
Source organism: Nitrospiraceae bacterium (assembly GCA_035623075.1). NCBI lineage: Bacteria > Pseudomonadati > Nitrospirota > Nitrospiria > Nitrospirales > Nitrospiraceae > Nitrospiraceae bacterium. Next base: position 137,148 of record DASPUC010000020.1, read on the forward strand.
GCTGGATCGGTATCCGATTCTGTCGATCGAAGACGGCTTAAGCGAGTTGGATTGGAAGGGTTGGAAGATGCTCACGGAGAAATTGGGGAAGCGAGTCCAGCTGGTGGGAGACGACATCTTCGTTACGAACGTAGAAATCTTTGCCAAGGGAATTAAAGAAGGAATTGGAAATTCGATTCTGATCAAGCTCAATCAGATTGGTACATTGACCGAGACGCTCGATGCCATCGAGCTGGCGAAGCGGTCCGGCTACACGGCGATCATTTCGCATCGGTCCGGTGAAACCGAAGATACGACGATCGCCGACGTCGCGGTCGCGACCAATAGTGGCTTGATTAAGACAGGATCGCTTTCAAGAACAGATCGGGTAGCCAAGTACAATCAGTTGCTTCGGATCGAAGAAGAACTGGGATCGATGGCTCTCTTCCGTGGACTGGAGGCCGTCCCGGGGCGTTCCTGATGATGAGTGCGTGACGCATGATCATTAAGCAAAATCGTGGCCGCCAGTGGTTGGACTGGCAACGGCGCCTGGTGACGGTCGCTCACTATGTTGGGCTTGGCGCCTGTGCGCTCCTGTTAGCCGCCTTGTTTTTCGGTGAAATGGGGCTCCCTCGGTACCTCGCCATGCGGAATCATGCACAGCAGCTGGAACTGGATATTATGGAGTTACAACGGACCAACAGGGCTCTCCGCGCCGAGATCGACCGTCTCGAACGAGACCCGGTGAAGATTGAACAGCTTGCGAGAGAGCGTTTGGGACTGGTGCGGAAAGGCGAAACGGTCTATCAATTGGTTCCGGATTCACCACAGGAGCGGGCGCGCCCGTAGAAACATGAAATTCGGCACTGTTGCGATCATCGGGCGCTCGAATGTCGGCAAGTCGACGTTGCTCAACCGGCTGCTGCAGGAAAAGATTGCGATCGTCTCGGACAAGCCACAAACAACGAGGACGAGAATCTTAGGAGTAGTGCATGCTCCTGGCGCGCAGATTGCCCTGCTGGATACTCCCGGACTTCACAAGCCGCAGCATTTGTTGAATCGCCGGATGGTCAAGACGGCCGTCGAGACGCTCGAAGAGGCCGACGTGCTGTATGTATTGATGGAGGCGACAAGTCTGCCAGGGCCTGGCGACCTCCTTGTGATCGACCATCTAAAGGCCGCGCTGGCCAAGCGTCAACGGCCTGTGATTCTTGTCGTGAATAAGATCGATGCTGTCAATAAGTTGAAGCTCCTACCGGTGCTGGAGATGTATGCCAAACTTTTTGCCTGGACTGAAGTGATGCCGGTGTCTGCGGAGACGGGAGATAATGTCGAGCGGTTATTGGACGTGACGGTCACGCATCTCCCGGAAGGCGATGCGGCGTATGATGATGAGACGATTACGGATCAATCGATGCGGATGTTGGCAGCCGAGATGATTCGTGAGAAGATTCTCAAGCAAACGTACGAAGAAGTGCCTCATTCGGTCGCGGTTGAAATCGATCAGTTCATGGAGGAAGGGAAGTTGGTCAGGATCAACGCTTCAGTCTTCGTCGAGAAAGAATCCCATAAGGCGATCGTGATTGGACAGCAAGGAGAACGGCTGAAGACGGTGGGGACCGAGGCGCGACGGGATATGGAACGATTGCTCGGGAAGAAAGTGTTTCTGGAGATGTGGGTCAAGGTGCGAGAGGCATGGCGGGAAGACGAGCGGGCACTGATCGAACTGGGATATTAGCGAGCTGGTGATGCAACCGACGGAACGCATACCTGAGTCAAAACCGATCGAGCAGCGTCCTCGTCAAACGGAGAAGGACGCACTGCGCGAGGCCTTGCGTGACCAGGCAGAACGAGGCCAGACGAAGTCCGACATCGTCTTGCTCTCCGTACAACGGCTGCTGCGGCGCGGGGCCATTACAAATCTGGCCAAGATGCTGGGACGGATGCACCCCGCGGACATCGCCAAAGTCGTCGGTCACCTCTCCTCGCCAAAGGAAAAACGAGAGGTCTTTGAGCTGGTTCGCGGGGAGTCCAAACGCGGCCAGGTGCTCAGCGAGCTTGATGGCGACAGCATTATGCAGGTGCTGGCGGACCTGTTGCCTTCTGATGTCGCCTGGTTGTTGAAGGACCTCGGTCCCGACGACGTTGCCTATATTCTTGGCGTCCTTCCAGAAGATCGGGCGAAAGACATTCTCGCCTTGATGAAAACGGAGCACTCCACCGAAGTCGCCGATATTCTGAAGTATCCAAAAGACACGGCCGGCGGCATCATGACCACGGAGTTCTTCGCGCTTTCGGAGGATGCGACGGCCCAGGATGCCATCCGTCGTCTACAGCAGGCGACGGATGCGGAAATGGTTTTCTATATCTATGTCACTGATAAAGACGATCACTTGGTTGGTGTGCTGTCCCTCAGGCAACTGTTGACCGTTCCACCATCTACACCACTGAAAAACATCGCGACTCGCGATGTGATCAGCGTTACGGTGGATATGGACCAGGAAGAAGTCGCGCGCCAGGTGGCCAGTTACAACCTGTTGGCGATCCCCGTGGTGGATAAGGAAGGGACCCTCGTCGGTATCATCACAGTTGACGACGTTGTGGACGTCATCAGGGAAGAGGCGACGGAAGACATGCTCAAAATGGCTGGTGCGATCGAGGAGGAAGCGGTCTCGAAGTCCTCCAGTCTTTCCGCCGCCAAGGTTCGACTTCCCTGGCTGTTCACGAATTTGGTGGGCAGTCTGCTGTCGGGAGCCATCCTGTGGGAGTTCCGCTATACGATTCAAGAAGTCGTCGCCATCGTGAGTTTCATCCCGGTCATTGCCGCGATGGGCGGGAACGTCGGATTGCAATCGTCGACACTCATCATCCGCGGTCTGGCGACGGGTCTCGTCGAGTTGTCTGATGTCTGGACCGTGTTTTTCCGCGAGGTCAGAATCGGATTGCTGATGGGCGTGGCCTGCGGGATGATCCTCACCGCTGTCGGATGGATCTGGCATCAGGGGTTCCTGGGCGTGGTCGTCGGCATCTCATTGCTCACCGCATTTCTCGTATCGACGAGTATGGCCACGTTCATGCCGATTGTGTTGAAGCGGATGGGGATTGATCCGGCGGTGGCGGCCGGGCCTTTCGTTACGACGGCGAACGATATCACCGGTATTACCATCTACCTCACCCTCGCGACGGTGTTTATGGAATACCTCCGGTAATGCGTCGATCATCCATTGGTCATCAACCGAGAATGGTATGGTCTGAATCGGCAGCGATCACATGCCACTAATTAAGACCTTAGCCATCACGCTGAAAAGCCGAAAATGGGGTGATGCCGATAGGATTGTGACGTTCTATACGAGGTCTCTCGGGAAGATCCGTGGAATCGCTCGGGGAGCCAGACGGAAGAAAAGCCGATTCGGCGCGGCGCTTGAACCCTTGACGCTATCTCATCTCAATCTGTTCGAGAAATCGGGCGATTCCCTCTACAGAATTTCACAGGTTGATCTGTTGGAACCATTTGGGCGGTGTCGCGAGAATTTAACCGTGATGGCGGCGGCAGCTCGGATGGCTAATGTTGTGGCGGCTGTCACGCCGGAAGGGGATCCGGACCCGGAGTTGTTCGAAACGCTGGAGCAGGGGCTCCAATCCATGATGACAAGTTCAGATCCTGCGATGACAGCGCTGCTATTTCAGATTCGTCTGCTCGGATTAACAGGGTTCCGTCCCCAAACCGATCAGTGTGCGGCCTGCGGCAAGGCTCGTTTGGTCGGAGAACCTCAGTTTTCTCCGGTGTCCGGGGGACTGGTTTGTACAACTTGTGCCATGCATCAAGCAGCCCATTGCCTGCCACTTTCACGTGGGAGTCTTTCATTGTTGCAGCAAGCGTTGCGGCTTGCACCATCCGTCATCACACGCTTGAAAGCTGCGGGGCAAGTACGGGCCGAATTGGAAAATGCAATCGAGGGGTATGTAACCGTTGTTGCTGGGAAACGGCTGCCTCCTGTCGATTTTCTGATCGCCTCATCATGAGGTGTAGAATACTAATTAATGTGTGCGGGGCATGAGGCCTATGAAGATGACTGAGACGGTTCTTGAGCCCAGGGACATGGATTGGGTCGACAAAGGGGTGTTGGGCATTGAATGGAGCGACGGCCACAAGGCCGTCTATCCGGTGCGCTACCTCCGCCAGCACTGCCCTTGCGCAGCCTGTGTCGATGAATGGACGGGCCAGCGCCGGCTTCAGCCAGACGATGTGCCGCTCCTTATCATGCTTCAGGATATCGCACCAGTCGGGCGATACGCGCTGCAATTTACTTGGAGTGATGGTCATGATACCGGGATCTACTCGTACTCCCTTCTGAGAAAGCTGTGTCAATGTGATCAATGTCAGCCGGTGAAACCGGTCGAGCCGAGGAGCCGGCGTCTCCTATGAGCTCGATGCGGGTACGACGGGCCCCAGTGCTACCTCAGCGAGTGATCCTTCTCCATTGGATGAAAAATAGGATAGGCCTGTTTGTGGTGTTGGGAGTATTCGGTCTTATCGGCTGTAGCGGAGTTCCTCCGATCGAGGAGCAGGCGGAGCATGTCAGGAACAATGAGCTGGTATTAAATCAACTCACTCCACGAGCCTTTGTCAGGGCGTGGGGGAAGCCGGCCTATCAACGATCAGAATTCATGCATTTTTTTGGGATGAAAGATGGGTCCAAGGTTCCACAATCGCGTCTCGCCATCGGAGAATCGCCGAAAGGGTGGGAGGCGGATTTCGAAGTAGGCGAAGGACTCTCGCTTATCTATCCAGACCAGGGTTGGTTGGTGGTCTTCCTGGACAACCGACTCGTGTATCGCGAGTCGTTACCCGCAGACAAGCTCCATTCGATGGGGCGGGAATGGAAGAAAGAGGAGCAGTTCAAACCGAGGATGGACATGCCATCGGGGCCTCCTCGGTAGGCCGGTACTGCTACCCTTTCATGATACATCCGTCCCTGCATATCCTCATCGCGGCCTCCGAAGCAACTCCCTACGCGAAAACTGGTGGATTGGCTGATGTCGTCGGGGCATTGTCCCTCGAATTTGCCAAGCTTGGTCATGATGTCATCTTGATACTTCCCTACTACCGAAGTGTGAAAGACTCAGGCCGATCGTTTCGAGCCGTTGGATCATTCCGTGTCCCCACTCCGAATGGCCCAGCCGACACGGTCATCGAGGAAGAGGTGGCTCCGGTAGATCAAGACGGGTACCGTATCCGAGTCTGGGCGTTACGTCACGATCATTTCTTTGACCGCGTCGGACTGTATCAGGACAAGGGGGGTGACTACGCGGATAATCTGGATCGATTTACTTTCTTCAGTCGCGCAGTTCTCGAGGGGATGGCGTATCTCAATGCCCGGCATAGCTGGAAACCAGATATCCTCCATCTTCACGACTGGCAGACCTCACTCTGCGCTCCATATCTCAAAACGACCTATCGGGAACAGGTTGATCTGCAGGGTTCCCGGATTCTTTTAACGCTCCATAATGTTGGCTATCAGGGTATTTTCCCGGCGTCGGATTTTTCAAGGACCGGGCTTCCTCCATCGATGTTTACCCCGAGCACGTTGGAGTTCCACGGCTCAGTGAATTTGCTCAAGGGGGGAATTGTGTTTGCCGATTGTCTGACCACGGTGAGTCCAACATATGCTCGAGAAATTCTGTCGCCGGAATTCGGTTTTGGGTTGGATGGCGTGTTGAGACATTGCCGACACCGGCTCACGGGAATTCTTAACGGCATTGATGTCGAGCAATGGAATCCCGAAACGGATCCCCATTTGCCAGCCCACTACTCTGTGGCGAACCAAGCTGGGAAGAACATTTGCAAAAGGTCCCTCCAGCGAGAGTTTCAGTTGCCAGAGAAAGATGTCCCACTTATCAGTGTGATCGCCCGACTTGTTTCTCAAAAGGGATCAGATCTCGTCGGCGATATCATTCCTGATCTCATGACACAGGACGTGCAACTGGTAGTTTTGGGGACTGGCGATCCTGCCTATGAAGAACGATTCCGCGCATTGCAGAAGCGCTTTCCATCACAATTCGGGCTCGTCATCGGCTTCGACGAAGCACTTGCACACAGAATCGAAGCAGGGGCTGACATCTTACTGATGCCGTCTCGATATGAGCCATGCGGGCTGAGCCAGTTGTACAGTCTTCGTTACGGCACGGTGCCCGTCGTCAGGAAGACAGGAGGGTTGGCCGACACCGTCGTGCCGTTCACTCCAACGAACGCCCAGGCAGGAACCGCCACTGGATTTCAGTTTGAAGCAGCAACGGCCGAATCGTTGCTCAGCGTGATAACGAAGGCGATCGCTCTGTATCACGATCGCTCAACCTGGAAGAGGCTGGTTCTAGCAGGTATGAGGACGAATGTGTCTTGGGCCCGATCTGCCCAATCGTATAATCAGCTCTTCTTGACCCTTCTCCGGGAGCAAAAGAGGAAAGCTTAGCTCGTTGGCGTTCGGGTGGTGATGGAGAAGCGGCGAGTTAGGGGAGGCGTTGTGTTAACTGAATAAATCTCGCCTCAAGCTCTGCGAGCAAAATCTGCGCTTGCGAAGAGTAGTACTTATAATCATCAGTTTCTGGTTGAGCAATCACGGACTTGAAGAGACCCTTCGCCACGTCGAGATGACCGGCGTCCACGGCAAGCTGCCCTGTTCGAATCGAACAAGCTGCTGCCATGGCCCTCACGTCCACGGCGAAGCGATTAGTTGGCTGGCCCACGAATTGTTCAAGCTTCTTCGGTAAGGGGAGGACGAAGGATTCCCGTGCCGAAGAATCATTGGCTGCACGGGCCAAAGTGACCACATCGGTTTGCAAGCTTTCAACGTCCGACCCTGCTTGGCAGTGAGAATATGTTTTCCACAGGTCCATGAAACCGGCATTGTCTATGACTGCCGCGTTCATGGGTTGGCTTGTTTGACAGCCGACCAATGACAAGAGAAGCAGACCCGTGACCACAGCCATGGGTGTCTTCATTGGGGAGATATTTCGGTTCATTCTCATACTCATAAAGAGTTCGCCTTTTCATTCTCGGGTTATGCAATCAATAGGCCGACGAGATTGTCATTATAACTAATTGATTTATTTAATATATTAAGTTACTTGAGCTGTGCTGAAAATAACCCACTATGGCATATTTGAGGCAGGTACTGTGCTGGATTATGAGTTGAAGATTTGAACGAGGATCCCAGTACGAGTCGTTGCGTTGGTTTTCCTCATAATATGTTTAATATGTTCTTTAACCGTTTGCTCTGTGATTTGAAGCGCATTGGCGATTTCTTTATTCGTCCATCCCTTTGCCAGGTGTTCCACGACCGACTGTTCCCGATTGGTCAATTGGAATTTCTCTTTGGCCTGGTCTGTGTTCAGTTGCTGCCGTCGGGCCAACTCTTCCATAGTGACGACCAGCCGCGCAAATTGCACACCGCCTCGATCTGGTAAGCCAAATCCCCGTAATAAAACCGGCTGGTCCGGGTTGCCTGTCACTCGTTTGATTTCAAACTGCTCCCAGTCTTTCGCTTCAGTACGAATGTGAAGCGCTTTGACGATCTCGCCGCAGAGTTCTGTGAGAGCTGTTGGCAATACGCCGTGGGCAGCTTTGGAAGCCCCTCCTCCGTGCAGGGCGGCATTAATCTGCTTAGACAATTCGGATGCCTGACGGTTCATGTGAAGTAACTGCATGGAGGCCGAGAGCACAACAATGCCCGGGCCCGCCCGCTGGTCAGCCAGGGTTTCGGCTGGATCTGGGATACCTGTTGGATCGCTCATGGCGTAGGAATTATCTACGAGGATTCTATGAGGAGTCTTCTAGACAATCCAAGGAATTCTGCTAATGTAACAATGAGATGTCACCACGAAACCTCACCAGAGGTGAAATGGTACCTAACCCTTTCGAGGGAGTCAACACCCCACCTTTCGGGAAACGAGGCCTACGTCATTGGTATTGTCGGTGTGACTAGGGATTTTTATACTGGCATTCACGTCCGCTGTACCTTTTCCTAACATCATTATTCACGCAGGCTATTCATAAGATTCGATCGAATGGATGTGAGTGAAAACCGAAATTTCGAGACTTGCACTGCTTTGCTGTAGGCGCGCAGCACATTCCATCATCTCTCTTAGGGGGGCACCGTGGCACAGATTGAGTGGGAATGGCCGATCATGACAAATTTTCAAAAGCATAGTGAACGGGTCGCGCTCTTACGACCAATTCCGTACGAGATGACCTCGCCGGTGGATGATCCTGTTGCAAGGACCCGCCAAGGCAAGGCCCTTTCCGTCAACATCAGTAACGGCGGGATGTTGCTTTTAATGGATCAGGCACCAGCTATCGACCAGGTACTGAAGGTGTTTGTGCCGACACCGATCACGATGGCTGAGACGCCCACCTTAGCTGAAGTGCGTTGGACAAGGAGATTGCCGTTCGGTCGGAATAACGGCACCGGAACGTACTTCGTTGGCCTGAAGTTTATGTTCTGAGGCGAGCACCTTATCGCGACGGAGATGATGAATGCCCTATGGCGCTTTGTGGCGAAGAACATTCATCAATTGCACGTAAGCATGACCTCCAGGTGATCATTAATGCAGGCTATTGTTAAGACTCCCAATAACCACGATTTTGTCGGAAGAGGTTTGTATGAAGATCATGATACGTAGCTTCATTGCTGCGATTCTGCTCCTGGTTTCATGGTGCGCGAGTGCATTGGCTGAGCCCAAGTTGAACTCAAGCGTAATGACGCCTCTTTCAGAGTCGTTCGAGGAGAAATCCTCTCTGACTGTGACGGCGGATTACATCATTGGTCCAGAAGACGTGTTGGATATTACCGTCTGGAAAAACGCTGACCTTTCGAAGACCGTTCAGGTCAGACCTGATGGTCGAGTCTCCTTACCTCTTGTTGGTGATGTGCCTGCGGTGGGGAAAACCAGTACGCAGCTTACAAATGAAATTTCAGATAAACTCAAAGCCTATATGGAGAATCCAACGGTGTCAATCGTTGTCAAAGAGGTGAATAGTTACGCCATTTATGTGCTTGGCGAAGTAGCGAAACCAGGAAGGTATCCTCTCAAAAGCAAGACTACACTACTTCAAGCGATCACATTGGCCAGCGGGTTCACAGCGGTTGCGTCACGCAATAAGATTGTTATTTTTCGATTCGCTAAAGAGGGCGAACCTCTAACGAAAATTAAGGCCAGTTATGATGACATCGTTCTGCGAGATGGCACTAACCAGAACATCGAACTTAAGCCTGGTGACACGATTGTCGTCCCATCGGAAACGATGGTTGTCATTCCAGCTCGATGACACATTTCTTGAGATATTGGACCCATTGCTCTCAGGCACTGTGGGGAGTCCTCTAATGAAGAACGAGAAAGTTGACAGAGAAAAATCGATTCTAAGGTCGCGCACCGCGATAGTACCGTTTTCTATCTTGAGCCTGCTCTGCCTTAGTCTGGGATGTACCGCCCCTAAGATGGAGTATCAGGTGGACTATAGCTTTCCCACTGAATGGCTGCTGGGGCCGGAAGATGTATTGGTCGTGACTGTATGGCGAAACCAGGATCTCTCGCGGGAGGTCGTCATTCGACCGGATGGAATGATTTCCATGCCGCTTATTGGGGATGTTCAAGCAGCAGGACTCACGGCGAATGTTCTGGCGAAGCGGATTGCCGAGCGAATGACGGAATTCATGTCGACTCCAACCGTCTCAGTACAAGTCAAGGAGGTCAGCAGCTACTTTATCTTCGTAACTGGAGAGGTCAGCAAGCCGGGTAAGTATCCGCTCAAGTCCTTTGCAACCGTTCTGCAGGCGGTTTCGTTGGCCCAAGGCTTCACCCCATTTGCGGCAAAGAACAAGATGCAAGTAGTTCGTATGGTTAAGAATGGCAACGGTGACATGCACGAAGTCCATATTCCAGTGGGATTTGATGATCTCGTCTCCGGAAAAGGCCCCGTGCGAAACTTTGTCCTCAAGTCAGGGGATGTCATTGTCGTGCCGTAAACTTTCCGGGATTTGTCTAGCAGGTCTTTTCGGCTCGCTGACGATGGGGTTGGGAGGCATTTCTGTGGCCAAAGGGGAAACGATGGTGCTTCCATCGATCGCGATTTATGAACGATATGACAGTAATGTGTTTAACACTGTCAGTTTGCCAGGAACAACCAGTAATGATTTTGTGACCGGGACGACACCTCAATTAACTGTAGTGCACCTCGGAGACAGAATGGATGCTGGGCTGGTAGCAGGAGGAATCGGGGAGCAGTACATAAATAATCCGGGGTTAAGCTATTTCGGGGGATATGGAGGAGGTAAATTCATTCTGGACAAATTAGTGCAGCGGTTCATACCTAAAGCATCCCTGCAAATTGCCGAAAGCGCCTCTTACATTCCACAGGCGCCGACGTATTCAACGACTGATCTGACTTCTGGTGATCAGGTGAATCCCTTCGCCAGGGGGATTCAGATTGTTCGTACCAATACGTTTACGAACGCATCCTTTCTTACAGGGAACTACGCATTGACTCCGACTGTGAACCTCCGGGCCACGTACACGTATTCACTAGTTCGTTTTGGCCATTCCTTTGCAAGTCAGCCGAGCATCACAGGGCATGACACCAATTTCCAGAGTCTTGTTGCAGGACCACAGGTGCAAGTCTCCGCCACTGACATCATGGGGGTCAACTTCCTATACCAGCAGGGCGACTTTCCTGGAGGAAATATCCCTCGCTATCACAGTTATGGGGCAAATGCTTTTTGGAATAGAACGTGGATGCCAGAGTTCAAAACAACCCTATTTGGCGGAGCCACCGTAGTCAATCAGGGTGCAAATAACGCGGCCGCTCCAGGAAGTACATCGACCTCTTCAACCGATGTCGCTGCCTACAACGCGGGGTTCGGACTCAATTGGGTCGATGCACCAGGCCCCAACCCGTTTGGCGCTTTGCTGCCGGGTGGCGGATTAGGCGGGGTTGGTCCGGGGGCGGGAGGAGCCGCTGTTGTCGGTGGAGCACCAGGGGGGATTGGGATCGGAGGCATTATCGCCGGTGGTGCCAGGACGATTGCAAATCTCAATTATACAGGGGGAGTATTCCCCGGCGTGGTTAGCGGGGGCGGTGCACAAGTAAGCAATGTGGTCACGGCTTCAGTCACGCGAAGAGTTACTCCGGCTTTCTACGTGCAGGCAATGGGACAATATGCGCGCAGTGACTCGCTTATTACCCCAACTTCTGGGACAAGCATTTCTTATCATGGTTACGGGGGCAACCTAGCGCTCCAACATATGATAGGTCGTACGGCCTTCGTAACCCTCTCTGGATCTGCACATTCCTTCACGGGCACGGGGGTGACGACTGGTGGGTCAACTACTGCGCCTTTGGGGTCTCAGAAATTTGATCGGTATACCGGGATTCTAAGTATCACCATGCTCTGGAAGTAACTATGAATATGCCAACATATACGGTCCACGATTACTGGGAAATTGTACGCCGACGAAAATGGCTTATCTCGGGAACAATTGTCCTTTCGCTTGCAGTAGCGTGGGTGACCTATCTTGTGCTACCCAAAATGTATCGGTCCAATACTTTGATCATTATTGAGAATCAAAGAGTTCCCGAGAACTACGTTAAAGGGGTCGTCACCCAAGCACCTGTAGACCGAATGGCGACGATACAACAGATAATTCTCAGCCGTGCACTACTAGGTAGGGTGATTGAAGAATTTAGGCTCTACCCCGCTGGCAAAAGTGCCGAAGACATTCTCGAGCCAATGCGGAATCGCGTCAAGATCGCGACGACACGTGAACACGCTTTTGTAATCTCTTTTGCAGACGAGAGTCCAACCTTGGCCCAACAGGTCACAGCACGGCTGGCGGATCTTTTCATTGAACAAACTCTGAAAACGCGTGAGCAGCTTGTTGGCGAAGCGACCGAGTTTTTACAAGTCGAACTCGACGCTGCCCGAACAGAGTTGGATGCAAAAGAGAGGGCCATCAGCGAATACAAGTTGAAGCATATGGGTGAATTGCCAGGTCAGGAAGAAGCAAACTTGCGCTCCCTTGACCGACTGCAAACTGATCTCACGGTAACTTCTGAAGCAGTGAGTAAGCTGAACGAACGGCTCGGACAAATTGAAAAATCTATCAAAGAATACGAAGTGGCCGATGTTTCGAGTCCTGCCAGTTCTGTCGCCGGTGCACTGATCCCTGGCTCTTCAGGAAAAATGGAGCCAAAGCTATCGCGTCTCCAGGAATTGGAACGAACTCTGGTTGCCCTTTCAGCCACATATAAAGACACATATCCTGACATCGTCCATTTAAAACAGGAGATTGCGAAGCTAAGGACTACGTCTACCGAGGAGACGGACACGAGAATTCTCCGTGAAGACTCAGCAAGTGCAGAAAAGGCATCCGAAAGGAAATCCGAGAAGAAGTCCGACAAGAAAACTTTTGATCCTTATCAGAAAGAATTGTTCAGACAGAGGAACGAGGTCAAGACGGATCTCGCCTCGCTGAAAGAACGACAGGATCGAATCGCAAAACAGATTAGGGTGTACGAGGCACGAGTAGAGAAAACGCCAATGCGAGAGCAGCAGTTGGCCTCTTTGCTTCGCGATTATGAAAATATGCAGAAAAATTATCAGTCGTTGCTCGAGAAAAGGATCAATGCCCAAATCTCGGTGAATTTGGAAAAGCGCCAGAAGGGAGAACAATTCCGGATCATCGATCCAGCTCATCTGCCAGAAAGACCTGAGAGTCCAGATTTCGTGAAGATCATGATGGCGGGACTTCTTGGCGGATGCGGGCTGGCCTTCGGGACAGCAGTCGGGTTGGAATCGTTTCGGCGAGGCTTTCGCTTCGGTGAAGAAGCCGAACATTCGCTGGGCCTTCCTATCCTCGCCGAGATCCCAGCATTTCGCACAGCATTTAATGTCCCAACAAAGGCCCTCATGTTTCGGAGTGATCAACCGACGAGCGCTGAAAAGTTGACGTCTAAAACCCTTTTGTCCGGAGCGAGCGGGGCATTAGATCTCAACAACGGAAAGCTGAAAAAGGAACAGCCGACGGTGGGTCGAGGAGCGATCCCTGACCTCAATCTCATCATGAAATGGAGACCCCTCTCAGTGGTGGCTGAACAGTACAGGGTTGCAGCAACCAGATTGGCACTCATGAGTACGGAGCGGAAGAGTACCGTGATCGTCGTGACGAGCGCTCTAAAAGGAGAAGGCAAAACAGCCACGGCCTTAAACCTGGGATATGCCCTTGCTCACGATTTGGGGAAGACAACTCTCTTGATTGATTGCGACCTCAAGAAGCCAAAGCTGAACGTCTACGCGGGGGTCGCGCATGGTCCCGGCCTTGTTAAGATTCTTCAGGATGAAGGGTGCTCTCTGCAAGACTGTCTGCGCCAAGTGGATGAGTCCCCTCTGTGGATTCTGCCCTCTGGTTCATCAGGACAACGACCGATCGAGTTGTTCAAGGTGCGAAGGCTGTCCCGGTTCCTTACCGATCTGCGTTCTCAGTATGAGTACATCATACTGGATGCGCCGCCTATTTTACCTCTAGCGGACATGAACATCCTGGATAGCATGGCCGATATTCTGGTTCTAGTCATCCGGTCATGTGAAACAAGAAGAGATCTAGTTACGAAGGCAATGAGCACGCTCAAGCACAAAACCCAAGCAGGGATTATTCTGACAGGTATGCAGGAGAGCGAATCGCCATCTTATTACCTATTTGGTGACTATTATGCTACTGCCGACAGTCCCAAGCACTGAATACGGGGTGGAAGGGCACGTGATTCTTGATACGGTTGTGCCCGAACAGAAAAATTGTGCAGGTCGATTTTCTTTTCTTAGTTTAAGGAACCGGCTTCTGGTATTAGGCGGTGGAATGTTAGCGGCTGACCTAATTCAGGCATTGAAAGCCAGACGATTCAGCTTTACCCAAGTTGTTGGATATGTGGATAAAGATCGGGGCTTGGAGGCTCGACGCTCTCATAGTCCGCTCTTTCTCGGAACAATTGATCGATTGTTTGAGATTGTGGAGCGTTGGCAGATTCATACTGTCGCAGTCTGCCTCGAAGACCAGAGGGCTACATTGCCGGTACAGACGCTCCTAGACATTAAGACAATGGGCCTCGAAGTAGTCGATGGCCATCGTCTCTTGGAAAAGGGGTCTGGCCGTCTTTTAATTGACTGTCTGAGGCCCAGCGCTCTCATCTTTTCGACTGGCTTCCGGAGGCGCATGCTCACGGGACTGACAAAGCGACTTTTCGACCTCATTGCTTCTGTTGGTGGACTAATTATTCTATTGCCACTATTTGTTTTGGTCGGCCTCTTAATCAAGCTCGATTCTCCCGGTCCAGTATTCTATCGGCAAATGCGTGTTGGACTACGAGGCCAACCGTACATGATATGGAAATTTCGGTCGATGTCAAAAGATGCAGAGAAAAGGGGACCCCAGTGGGCCGAGATCAAAGACCCACGGGTGTCACGAGTCGGCCGATGGCTTAGAAAATTAAGGATTGACGAGTTGCCACAACTTATTAATGTGCTAGTGGGAGAAATGAGTTTGGTAGGACCAAGACCCGAGCGTCCTATGTTTGTTCAGGACTTGCGAGCCAAGATCTCCTACTATGACATCCGCCACACTGTAAGGCCAGGCATCACAGGGTGGGCTCAAGTACGGTTCCGATATGGAGCTTCAGCGGAAGATGCCCATAGAAAGCTTCAGTATGACCTTTTCTACGTGAAGAATATGTCGCCTGCTTTAGATTTGCTCATCCTGATGGAAACACTGAGTGTCGTGCTTTTCTGTAAAGGTGCGCGCTAGCTTAATTAACGGAATAGAAAACATGACGATCAGACATTGCCTCTCCTTTGATGTTGAAGAACACTTTCAGGTGTCAGCATTCGCGTCCCCGATGCGACGTCGTCATTGGGATTTCTTCGAAAGCAGGGTTGAACGGAGCACAGAGAAGATACTGCATTTGCTCGAAGCTAAGCGTGTCAAGGCAACTTTTTTTGTTCTGGGTTGGGTCGCCGAGCGACGTCCGAGTCTTATACGTCGGCTCGCGGAATGCGGGCATGAAATCGCGTCCCACGGATACGCACATGAGCTTATTACGGAGCAGACACCAACAATGTTTCGCAATGATGTGCGGAAGGCCAAACAAATCCTTGAGGATCTTCTCGGTAGTGCAGTCCATGGATACCGCGCTCCTTCGTTCACCATAACGCAGGAGACTAAATGGGCGATATCCATATTGGCGGAAGAAGGTTACACGTATGACTCTAGCATCTTCCCAATCCTTCATGATCGGTACGGGATGCCTGGAATGTATCCATGGTCCCATCAGCTCAAAACTGATTCGGGGCTGCTTTGGGAGATACCCCCTTCTACTGTAAAGCTAGGAGGAGTAACCTTGCCCATCGCCGGCGGAGGATACTTTCGATTATTCCCGTATCCAATACTGCATCGACTGATGAAGCGAGTCGAAACGCAAGGTCGTCAGTTGGTACTATACTTCCATCCATGGGAGCTTGACCCTGAGCAACCGAAGATGAAGGGCTCCTTCATTTCACGGTTTCGACATTACCTTAATTTGGGAAAAACTGAAGAACGATTGGCGCGTCTCCTGGACGACTACCAGTTTGGTCCTATTCGCGAAGTGATCGCGCCGATCAATCAAATGTTCATTGAGCGTCTTGGATCATTGGTTCGTGGCCACTCGTACGACCGCAAGAATGGAACCAGGGATCAAGCAGCTAAAGCGCCTGCTGATAAAGCCAATGCACAAAGTCAGATGCATTTTCAGAGTGTTGACGAGGGTACAGTATACAGCAATGTCATAGGAGCGCAGGTCGACTTATGAACTCCACAAGAGTTGATTCGAGTCTGCCATGCCCGGACAGGATGCACCAGATGTTTTGGTACGTAGTGAAAGCCAAACCCCACCAGGAACGGGTCGCGGAACTGAATCTTCAGCTATTGGGTGTGGAAACCTACTGTCCGATTCTCAGGGAAGGCAAGGAGATTCGTGGACGACAACGAATCCGCGTCGCTCCCCTATTTCCTGGGTACCTGTTTGCTAGATTTCATCTGAAAAACCAGCATCGGTCCGTCCTTTATGCCAGAGGAGTGAGTACCATCGTGACGTTCGGATCGACACCTGCGACAGTCGATGACGAAATGATCACTGCAATTAAGTCCAGGCTTCAAACTAGGTACGTAACCATGCCAAACCGGTCATTTCGATCTGGTCAGCGTGTGCAAATACAGGAAGGACCCTTGCGAGGACTGGAAGCGATCTTTGAGCGCCAGGTGGTATCCAGCAACCAGCGAGCAGTGCTGTTATTGCGAGCGCTATCATACCAAGCAAGGATTGTGGTGGATTTGGCGAATGTTGTGAATGCCTGAATTTTTGAGTCTCTGCTGATGATGCCTTCCCGTTGTTTGCGAGAGGCAATCTCGGGGGAGCTTTAGTTGGATTGCAGTGAAGCCGTTTCCCTAGGCTAGGCGACAGCGATTCTAGTCGGCGATGAAAGACCGCTGTCTTCAATGGCAAAGCAGTGTAGAACCGGTCGTGCACCGGGATGGCGGTAGCTTGTGCATGAACCTCTGAAACCCGAAGGGATTGACGGTCTAGATATAGATGAGTATAGACATGGACAAGATGATCTTGACCCTATTCCTGAACGCTTGCATAGGTCATCAAATCTGCCGTTCCCAGCTTTCACAAATGGCGGGCGAAATATATTTGGGAGATATAGACGCCCAGCTACTTCAAGCGACTGCGAATGGTTAGCTTACTCGATTCCAGACGAATCACGCTTTTTTGAACATAGGAGTAGGGTGGTCGCAAACAAGAGATTGACTTCGAATATAACGGCGATAGGGGAAAACCGAACAGGGAAATAAAATGGCGGTCAACAACACAGTGAGGGCGCCGACTTATATCCTGGGCATCTCTGCCTTCTATCACGATAGCGCAGCCTGTCTGTTAGGTGATGGAGACATTCTCGCTGCCGTCCAAGAGGAACGGTTCACGAGAAAAAAACACGATCCAGGCTTCCCTCGCCAAGCAGTGCAATACTGCCTAGCCCAGGCAGATATCGGCATCAAAGATCTCAAATACATCGTGTTCTATGACAAGCCGCTCATCAAATTCGAACGACTTCTGGAAACCTATATCTGTTTTGCTCCTAAGGGGCTCCAGTCGTTCTTAGCGGCAATGCCAGTGTGGTTGAAAGAAAAGCTACTGCTCAGAAGCCTGCTTCAAAAAGAAGTGCTGGCATGTGCCGACGGCCTCGAACGCTCTGACTTGCCGGAATTCTTGTTTGGCGAACATCACGAATCGCATGCGGCTTCGGCATTTTTTGTGTCTCCCTATCAGAAGGCAGGGGTCTTATGTATGGACGGCGTTGGCGAATGGGCCACTACCTCTGCGTGGTTGGGAGAGGGCAATACCTTGACACCTTTGTGGGAGATCCCCTTCCCACACTCCCTAGGCCTTCTGTATTCCGCTTTCACCTATTACACCGGCTTCAAAGTGAATTCCGGCGAATATAAGGTGATGGGACTGGCTCCCTACGGCGAACCCAAGTATGTGAAGGCCATTTACGATCACCTGTTGGATTTGAAGCCGGACGGTACGTTCCGGATGAATATGGATTACTTCAACTATTGCACGGGGCTCACTATGACGAGCCGCAAGTTTGATGAGTTATTTGGGGGGCCGCCTCGTACGCCGGAGTCAAAACTTGGGCAGCGCGAGATGGATCTGGCTCGCTCCATTCAGGAAGTGACCGAAGAAGTAATGTTGCGGCTATCACGGACGATGCATCGCGAGACTGGGGCGGCATACCTGTGCCTTGCAGGAGGCGTCGCTCTGAATTGCGTCGGGAACGGCCGCATCTTACGAGAGGGACCCTTTAAGGGGCTCTGGATTCAACCGGCCGCTGGTGATGCTGGCGGAGCGATGGGGGCAGCACTCAGTGCGTGGTATCAGCATGATAATCAGCCAAGGACAGCCGACCATAGGAAAGACCAAATGAAAGGAGGCTACCTTGGCCCAGCCTTCACCAACGACGAAATTGAAGCCAGGCTGAAAATCATCGGGGCGGTCTACAATCGGCTTGAAGACGAGGACTTATATGATCAAGTCGCTGAAGATCTAGCAAGAGGAAAAGTAGTGGGGTGGCTTCAGGGCCGCATGGAGTTCGGACCTCGATCCCTCGGCGGACGCAGTATCCTGGGCGATGCGCGGAATACCAAGATGCAATCAGTGATGAACCTCAAGATCAAGTATCGAGAGTCCTTCAGGCCCTTCGCCCCCTCGGTGCTCCGGGAACGGGTGCCGGATTATTTTCAGATGAACTGCGACAGCCCATATATGTTGCTGGTTGCGCCGGTGATCGAAAAGCGGCGACTGCCGTGCAATCCGAATCAGAAGGGACTCTGGGGCATCGACTTGCTCAACGTGCCGCGCTCAGATATTCCCGCGGTCACCCACATCGACTATTCGGCGAGAGTGCAAACGGTTCATGAAGAGACGAATCCACGCTATTACAAGTTGCTCAAGGCGTTTGAACAGAAGACCGGGTGTGCCACCCTGGTCAATACCTCGTTTAACGTGCGGGGCGAACCGATTGTCTGTACTCCCGAAGATGCCTATCGGTGTTTCATGCGGACGGAAATGGATGTGCTCGTGTTGGAAAACTTCATTCTCATAAAGGAAGACCAAAAACCGCTCGGGAGCGACTCTGATTGGAAGAAGGAATTTGAATTGGATTAAACAGAGGGCGTGAATGAATCAAGATACAAACAAGAAACAATTGCGCGACTTCGGTCTTGTGGTAGGCGGTATCCTGGTGGTCATCGGGCTGTGGCCTTTGATGTTTCGCGGACAGTCGCTTCGCCTTTGGGCGTTCGGTCTGGGTGTGGTCTTAATGGCCTTAGGCGCCGTGCTGCCTATGCTTCTGGCGCCGGTCCACAAGGTATGGATGTGGATTGGTCATGTTTTAGGATGGATTAATACGCGAATCCTCCTTGGCATCGTATTCTATGGGCTCGTGACGCCCATCGGGTTGATGTTTCGGCTTATAGGCAAGGACACGATGAGGCATGAGATCGCAGAAGCAAGTCCAAGCTATCGCGTGGTTCGAAAGCCTCGACCTCGAGGACACATGAGGTTTCAATTTTAAGAAATCCGCAGGAGGTGCGATATGGGCGAGTTTATGTTGGAATTGTGGGCCTTTATGAAGGAACGAAAAAAATTCTGGCTGCTGCCTATTGTAATGGTTCTTTTGTTGCTAGGGAGCCTGATTGCATTGACGCAAGGTTCGGCGGTGGCACCCTTTATCTATACACTTTTTTAATTCTGCGAAACCTCAGATCACTATTGGGCAATGAATTAAGGCAAACATCAGCTTGATATTGCCAACGTATGATGCATCATTATTGCGATGGAGCCAGCTGGTTGACTGAAGCCGCTTTCGGCTTTAGGCCTTTACTCCGTCGAAATTACTTCTAGCGGGTTTTATCTGGTCGTTTCCGAACTGAGGGATGCGGGAATGATGAGTGCCCAAGGGGTCGTCCAGCAGGATCTTCGATATATCTGTAACAATCTATCGGAAGAGTTTTCCCAGGTATCCGGCAAGCATTTGCTCGTCACCTGCGGAACCGGCCTTGTTGGACATTACTTCATATAGGCGGTCGTACAGTGGAGCGACTGGGCAGAAATGCGGGGAGGGGAACCAATTAATGTGACCTTGTACAACAGCTTTGTGCGAGGAATGCTTCTCTGGTCTGCCAGACTTCAAGGAGGCAAGAATATAATCCTGGTACGGCACGACGTGACCCATCCAATTCCATAAGAGATGGGTAACTTTCAGTTCATTATCCATGCCGCCTCTATTGCACCATCGCGGTTTTGTAAGCCATGGACATTGTCGATAAAAAGATGATCGAAGCCATAAGAAATCGGCCCAACTATGAAGACGTCCTGCATAATTCACCATCGTTCACACCGGGCCAGTCTGTGCGCATTGAAGATGGCCCGCTTCATGGAGTCTAAACAATCTTTGAGCGGTCAATGCCGGGTCTTTAATGCGCGGTTCTCTTGCTCAAAGCGCGCCTATCAGGCTCGAGTCGTTGTCGATCTCGAGCGTCTCGTTAGTTTCTAAGTCGTGTAGTTGCTGTGTTTAGACCGCTAGTGCCGCCCCTCTTCCGCGGTATTGTTATCGAAGGAAGAAGGAAGGTTTTATATAGGTCAGGCTTGCATGAAGCGGTTGACCCGAGGATTAGTCGGGGTTAAGGGAGTCAGGCACCGGAGATCATAGAAAGCATAGGTGAGCTGGTGATTCACTGGAATGGTGGTAGCCAATGCCGTACTTCTTGTTCAGGAGTCGGCAAATTCAGCACCATCTTGACCTCGCGCATTGCATTCCAATTTTCAGCAAGTCGACGATTTGTTGTGGATTTTCTCAATCGAATGGGCCATGCCAATGCTCACTAAACACACGGGCCGACAGATTTTGAACCTCCGTGCTGGCGATCTGGTGGAGGTGCGCAGCAGAGAAGAGATTTTGTATACGTTGGATGACCAGGGGAAACTTGATTCGCTACCCTTTATGCCGGAGATGCTGAAATATTGTGGTAAGCGATTCAAAGTCATCAAACGAGCCGACAAAACCTGTGACACCATCAACCAAACTGGCGCCAGAAGAATGTTGCACGCCGTGCACCTGGAGGACGTCCGGTGTGACGGTGAAACGCATGGTGGGTGCCAGGCTGGGTGCCTTATCTTCTGGAAGGAAGACTGGCTTAAGAGACCGGAATCTTCAACTATTTGTGCAGGACCGTCTTCTACGAAGGATGTGGCGAGACCATGTCCAACCGACTTAGAAGCCCCAGCTGCGCGCTGTTCAGAATACACCATTACCAAAGCGACACGGGTTCAGACGACTACGCCAGAAGAGGGCGAGATATTTTCTTGCCAAACCACAGAACTTTTTAAGGCAACATCGCCGTTGCAGTGGTGGGATGCCCGGCAATATATTCGCGATCTCCGTTCGAGAAATGTGAGAGTCGATGAACTGATCCAAACATTCATGTTCTGGGTATTTGCCAAACTCCTCCGTATCGGTGGGTATCGCGCACTTGTGAGGGCCTACGACCTCATACAAAAATCGCGCGGCCGCTGGCCTTACCCATACAAGCAGGGGAAGTTGATGGGGAAGGCTCCTGCCATCACGTTAAATCTTCGGCCTGGAGAGCTAGTTCAGGTCAAGCAACACGATGAGATTCTAGAAACGGTGAACTTGCAGAATAAAAATCGAGGCCTCTCTTTTGATCCTGAAATGGTGCCTTATTGTGGGCGCACATTTAAAGTCCTGAGGCGCGTTGAAAAGCTGATCCACGAGCGGACCGGAAAAATGATGTACCTGCCAAACGATTGCGTCGTACTCGACGGAGTGACATGCCAAGCTTGGTATAGCCAGAAAAGGTTCTTTTGTCCACGCAGCATCTACCCATATTGGCGAGAAATCTGGCTAAAAAGGGCGGGATAAGCTCGCGGCGAGTTCTACGTACTTGATTATTCTAATTAACGCAGGAGGCTCACGTGTTATCAAATGAGAAACATAGTAGGATGCGCGTGCTTGTGACAGGGCATGAAGGATATATCGGCACGGTAATAGTTCCAATGTTGCTTGCTGACGGCCAAGAGGTTGTTGGTATGGACACCGGTTTGTTTAAGCAATGCACGTTCCTAGACGGAATCTCAAGCGTACCGACGCTCAGAAACGACATTCGTGACGTCACCCCTTCAAACCTTGAAGGGTTTGATGCAGTTGTCCACCTCGCGGGCCTGTCAAACGACCCGCTCGGCGATCTCAATCCTGAGCTGACCTTCGAAATCAATCATGTCGCATCGGTACGCCTCGCACGAGCGGCGAAAGCTGCCGGAGTAAAACGTTTTGTATTTGCTTCATCCTGTAGCAACTACGGCGCAGCCGGTGATGATTTTGTGACAGAACAATCGTGCCTGAATCCTGTAACTCCCTATGGCATTTCAAAGGTCCGCGCCGAACAGGATATCAGCAAATTGGCCTATGATGACTTCAGCCCGACCTTTCTCCGGTGTGCTACCGCCTACGGAGTATCCCCGCGTCTCCGTTTTGACATCGTGCTGAACAATCTGGTCGCATGGGCGATCACTTCCGGAACGGTCTACCTCAAGAGCGATGGGACTCCTTGGCGCCCTATCGTTCATATTGAGGATATTTGCCGCGCGTTTATCGCCGTATTGCATGCCCCGCGGGAGATCGTGCACAACCAAGCCTTCAACGTCGGCCAGACTCAGGAAAATTATCGCATCCGCGAGATCGCCGAGATCGTCAAAGAGACAGTGCCGGGCTGCTGTATCGAGTTTGCGACAGATGCTGGCCCCGACAAGCGGTGCTACCGGGCCGACTTCGGCAAAATTGCCAACGCGTTACCTGAGTTTAAGCCTCAGTGGACCGCTCGCCGTGGAGCACAACAACTCTATGAGGTCTACAAACGAGTTGGCCTCAAGTTGGAAGACTTTGAAGGAGAGAGGTACAAACGAATAGACCACATCAAGCTTCTCATCGGGCACGGGCGACTGAGCCGCGAGCTTCGATGGAGTCAATCCGACGCCATGGCGACTGCTGCGTCCACCCATTAGCCGGATTGTCCATAGATCTTTGGCGCAATACCCACACCGTCAAATCATTAGGACACGCAACCTGGCAAGAAAGGGTGTTTGTATGGACCCTGTGCAAAATTCTGGTCGAGCCGAGTGTCGTTTTTGCGGCACTACCCTGATGTGTACTTTCGTCGATCTGGGTATGTCGCCTCTGTGTGAAAGCTACGTGCGTGCTGATCAATTAAACCAAATGGAGCCCTTTTATCCATTGCACGTGTACGTGTGTCACTCGTGCTTTCTGGTTCAATTGCAGGAATACGTGAACCCCGCAGAAATTTTTACCGAGTACGCCTACTTTTCATCCTATGCGGAGAGTTGGGTCGCGCACGCCAAGAACTACGTGGAGATGATCAGTCAGCGATTGAGTCTCGGCCCCCAGGGCTTCGTGATCGAGCTGGCCAGCAACGACGGCTACCTCCTGCAGCATTTTGTCGCGAAGGGCATTCCCGTGCTGGGGATCGAACCAGCTGCCAACGTGGCCAAGGTTGCTGACTCCAAGGGAGTTCCTACGTTGGTGAAATTCTTCGGCGAAAAGACTGCGCGCGAGCTGGCAGACGAGAGGAGATATGCCGATTTAATAATCGGCAACAACGTACTGGCCCAGGTGCCCGACATCAATGATTTCGTACGCGGGATGCAGATCATTCTGAAGCCTCAAGGGGTGGTTACCATGGAATTTCCTCATCTCATGCGATTGATCGAGGAAAACCAGTTCGATACCATCTATCACGAACACTTCTCCTATTTCTCCTTGATCAGTGTCGAAAAGATCTTCGCCGCCCATCGGCTCATCCTCTTCGACGTTGAAGAATTGCCGACGCACGGAGGCTCCTTGCGAATCTATGCTCGACACGAGACGGACCGATCGAAGCCCGTCAGTGCGCGGTTGATAAAACTCCGAGAACAAGAGCTGGCAGCGGGATTCACCCGAACGGATACCTATAAGGTGTTCACCGACAAGGTTATAGAGACCAAACGAAAGCTGTTGGAGTTTTTGATCGAGGCCAAGCGCAAAGGAAAATCCGTCGCCGGCTACGGCGCCCCTGGCAAGGGTAATACTCTACTTAACTATTGCGGAATTAGGACAGACTTCCTCGATTACACAGTCGACAGAAACGTTTACAAGCAAGGCAAATTCCTGCCTGGGACCCACATTCCGATTTACCATCCCAACAAAATCAAGGAAACGAGGCCGGATTACATCTTCATTCTGCCCTGGAATTTCAAAGAAGAGATCATGCACCAAGTCGCGTATATTCGTGAGTGGGGAGGACAGTTCGTTGTGCCAATTCCTGAAGTCAGAGTATACCCTTGATGGACTCTTACGACTTTGCCATTGTCGGCGGAGGGATCGTCGGCCTCTCTGTCGCTCTCGCACTAGGGGAACGATATCCACGCAAACGGATAGTGGTTCTAGAAAAAGAGCGACAATTGGCCCAGCATCAAACAGGGCACAACAGCGGAGTTATTCATTCCGGGATCTATTATAAACCGGGAAGCCTCAAGGCAACTCTCGCCCGCGAGGGCAATCGCTTGATGGTGGAATTTTGCAGAACGCACGGCATCAAGTATGACGTCTGCGGTAAGGTCATCGTGGCAACCGAGACGGCCGAGGTGCCGTTGCTCTTCAATCTCTACGATCGCGGTATATCGAACGGTCTTTCGGTTAAACAACTTGGGGCAGACGAGCTAAAAGAAATCGAACCTCACGCGCAGGGCATTACGGCCCTGCGTGTTCCGTCAACCGGGATTGTCAACTATCGTGAAGTGGCTGAGACACTTGCTCGAATTGTGCAGGAGCGAGGAGGGGACCTGCGATTGAATACAAAGGTGGAAGCAATCAAGCAGAACAGCGTTGGCGCAGTGCTGGACACGGGCGCGGGCACGTTCCACACGGGCTTTCTCGTCAACTGCGCTGGCCTGCAGAGCGATCGTGTCGCTCAACTCGGCGGGGTGGCTACCCGGATGAAGATCATCCCCTTCCGAGGCGAATACTACGAGCTCAAGCCAGAAAAACGCTATCTGGTCAAGCATCTGATTTACCCGGTTCCGAACCCCAACTTTCCCTTTTTGGGCGTGCACTTTACGCGTATGATCGACGGAGGAGTGCACGCAGGCCCCAACGCTGTGCTCGGTTTAAAGCGAGAAGGGTACAGACAGGTGGATTTTAGCCTCCGCGACTTTCTAGAGGTCATGACTTATCCAGCGTTTTGGAAGCTGGCGAAGAAGCATTGGCAGGAGGGAGCGAAAGAAATAGTACGCTCTTGGAGCAAGCGAGCATTTGTACGCAGCCTCCAGAGACTGATTCCCGAGATTCAGGCAGACGACGTGGTGCCCAGCCAAGCCGGAGTCAGGGCACAAGCTCTCATGTGTGATGGGCGACTAATAGACGATTTCGTGCTTATTCGAGGACAAAAGTCCATTCACGTCTGCAACGCACCGTCGCCAGCGGCCACCGCCTCTATCGCAATCGGCAAGGCGATCGTGAGCCAGATTATGGAGTAGTCTTTCGCGGAGACCTATCTGTCTCGAACCGCGTGACGGACATGTTCTTTACTGAAACCAAGCTCAAGGGAGCGTACATCGTCGAAATGGAACGTTTGGAGGACGATCGCGGCTTCTTCGCACGTTCCTGGTGCCGGCGCGAGTTCCACAAATACGGCCTCGATCCTAACCTGGTCCAGTGCAGTGTCTCATTCAACAAGAAGAGGGGGACGCTACGCGGGATGCACTATCAAGTTCCCCCATTCGCAGAATCCAAACTGGTTCGTTGCACCAAGGGAGCGATCTACGACGTTATTCTTGACCTTCGCCAGGATTCCTCGACCTTTCTCCAGTGGCTGAGTGTCGAGCTTACATCGCAAAACAGGAGAATGTTGTACATCCCAAAGCTTTTCGCCCACGGGTTTCTGACCCTTAAGGAGGACACGGAAGTGTTCTACCAAATATCTGAGTTCTACTCACCCAATTATGCACGCGGGGTTCGTTGGAATGATCCGCTGTTCCAGATCCAGTGGCCCGAAGCTCCCAGCATCATTTCCCCGAAAGACCAAAAGTATCAGGATTCTTCGAAAGGCCAGTTCTTGACTGCGGCAGGCTTGGAATAAGAATCGGCATGGCCCCAGTGGCCTCATAAATGAGCCCCATGTGAGGGGTGACCAACCCAATGCTTTTAACCAATTTAATTGAGCGCTTTGATCGGAAAAAAAACGGGACGGATATGCACAGGCTTGCCGCCGAACTCTACCCGATCTGCAGAAGCATCACCGGAGATGGAGTGCGGGATACGCTACGGGTGCTCCAGCGACATATTCCCCTGCAGGTTCACGAAGTGCCGTCCGGCACTCAGGTGTTTGACTGGATAGTACCCAAGGAATGGAATATCCGGGACGCCTACATAAGGGATCCAAAAGGAGAAAAAATCGTCGACTTCAAACAGTCGAATCTCCATGTGGTCAATTACAGCGTTCCTATTCGGGCTAGGGTGTCGCTTGAAGAACTGAAACCACACCTTTTTTCTCTTCCGCTACACCCTAACTGGATCCCTTATCGGACTTCCTACTATAAGGAAAACTGGGGCTTTTGTCTCAGCAACGCGCAACTGGAAACCCTTGAACCAGGAGATTACGAGGTCGTTATCGATTCAACGCTCACTGATGGACATCTCACTTACGGGGAATACCTCCTTCCAGGAGAAAAGGCCGACGAAATCCTGATTTCATGTCATAGCTGCCACCCCTCGTTGTGCAACGATAATCTTTCAGGCCTCGCATTGGCTACCTTTCTCGCTGTAAATCTATCGGGCTGTGACAGGCACCACTCTTTCCGGTTTCTGTTCATTCCTGGCGCAATTGGATCCATCACCTGGCTTTCGCGCAATGAAAGTCGTTGTGCCCGAATCAAGCACGGCCTCGTCGTTGCCTGCGTGGGAGATTCCGGACCTTTCACCTATAAGAAGAGCCGTCATGGGAATGCCGAAATTGATAGGGCGGTCGAACATGTCTTGAAGCATTCTGGTCAACGGTACCAAATTCGGGAATTCTCACCTTACGGATATGACGAACGGCAATACTGCTCCCCTGGATTCAACCTTGCGGTTGGATCGCTGACCAGAACTCCTCACGCTGAGTTCCCCCAGTACCATACCTCAGCGGACAATCTGGAGTTTGTCCAGCCCGACTCCCTGGGGGAGTCGCTCGAAATGTATCTCAACGTCATGCAGGTATTGGATCAAAACCAATGCTATCTCAACCAGAATCCCAAATGCGAACCCCAATTAGGGAAACGCGGACTCTATCGCTCCATGGGAGGACAGACCGATCAACCGCTGAATGAATCTGCAATGCTGTGGACGCTTAACTTATCGGACGGACAGCATTTCCTCTTGGACATTGCAGAACGTGCAGGCCTACCCTTCAGAGTTATACTTGCTGCGGCAGATGCACTAGTCGGTCGAGGACTTTTAAGGAATTGCAGCGGCTCCCATACCTCTTAAGACTCGGAGGTCCGTTATGATGAACACGGTGTACTTTGACTCGCCGGCCAGCGATGACATCAGAAGACAACAGCTCTATGAAGGCCAACTGTTCGTTTATTCACCACGCCCGAGTAGCATAGCGTTCTGCGAATTCGCGCTGACAATCATCAAAGAAGGATTTGGAGGTCTCGACCCACGTGTGGCACAGCGAATGATGCCTGTCGAGGAATATGCAGCAATTCTCGGAAAAATAAAGCCAAACTTCATACATCACCAAAAATCGAAAGAGTACATTCAGAAACTTCTCGTCGAAATGGGTTGCGATCTTGAGAAAACTTACTTCGATGTTCCCCGAATGAGGAGTTCCACGAGCGACGGCTACCTCACTACCGGAATTGCCTACGCGTGGCACCCACATCGGGATACATGGTATTCAGCCCCGACTTGTCAGATTAACTGGTGGATTCCAATTTGCGAAATCGTCTCAGAAAACACTATGGCTTTCCATCCTCGGTATTGGACGCAGCCAATAGTTAACGATTCCGCGAAATACAACTACACCGAATGGAATAAAACTTTCCGTTATAACGCGGCACAATACCTCAAAGAGGATCCGCGGCCACTTCCGCGCGCGACCGAACCGATGGAGCTGAACCCGCAGATCCGGCTTATCTGTCCGGCCGGGGGAATTATCTTGTTTTCAGCTGCGCAGATGCACTCGAGCGTCCCGAACACATCCGGCGTCACGCGGTTCAGCATCGATTTCAGAACTGTGCACATCGATGATGTCACAGCTTTTCGTGGAGCACCGAATGTTGATGCGGCGTGCACCGGAACTACGATGAACGATTATTTGCGGGCTGTGGATTTGGCTCATATTCCTGAAGAGATCGTGCTGGAATACGATCAGAGGGGCTCTCAGATCACGAAACCCGTTTTGTGATCGGCGCCTCGGGATTCTCTGGAGGCAAGGACAGCTTATTATGGAACAGTTGTCGAACTTGAAAGTTATGGTCACAGGTGCCACCGGATTTCTCGGTTCCCATCTCATGCGACGTCTGGACAAAGTGGGAGCCCAGGTGCACGGCGTCTCCCGAGCAACACAGACCTCCGGTAACATTAAGATTCGGTGGTGGCAAGGATCTTTCGAGGACCTATCGACTGCGCGGCATCTCATGGAATGCATCAAGCCAGATATAATTTTTCACCTGTCGGGTCATGTGACAGCTTCGCCTAAGATCGAGCATGTCATACCCACGTTCCGCAGTCTCCTCATGAGTACCGTTCATCTGTTGTCCGTTGCAAACGATCGAGGGTGCCGACGAATAGTCTTGGCAGGATCGCTGACGGAACCAGCGGGAACAAGGACTGACGAGGCCCCAGGTTCGCCCTACGCCACAGCCAAATGGGCGAGCAACGCATACGCCCGAATGTTCAACGCCTTGTATCGGACTCCCGTGGTTATTCTTCGCCCATTTATGACCTATGGTCCCGGGCAGGAAGAACAGAAGATCATCCCGCAAGTGATCCAATCTCTGTTGCGGGGGGAAAAACCACGACTTTCGAGCGGGCAATGGGAAGCAGATTGGATCTACGTCCAAGATGTGATTGACGGCTTACTGGCTGCAGCCTGGAAACCGGGCGTGGAAGGCTGCTCGCTCGATCTCGGTTCAGGCACATTAGTGTCCATGCAAGACATCGTCCGTAAGATCGTCGAACTCAGCGGGTTGTCGATTGAACCTGACTACGGTGCGTTATCGGATCGACCGCTGGAATGGGCGCGCGTTGCGGACATTGCCCAAACCTATAGCAAGTTGGGCTGGCAGCCATATACCTCGCTCGCCGATGGACTGAAGCTGACCATACAATGGTACCGCGAGAATATGACAAGGTCCACAGTTTCTGCGTAGGTCGACCACCTCAACGAAAAACAAGGAGAGTATCCAATGAAGGTGGTGCTGTTTTGTGGAGGGTTAGGAATGCGGTTACGCGAATACTCGGATTCTATTCCCAAGCCCATGGTGAATATCGGGTATCGTCCCATCCTGTGGCACCTGATGAAGTATTATGCCCATTTTGGCCACAAAGATTTCATTCTCTGTCTTGGGCACAAGGGAGATATGATAAAAAACTATTTCTTGAACTATGACGAATGCCTTTCAAACGACTTCACTCTTTCAAATGGCGGCAAGACAGTGCACTTGTCGAATACGGACATCCAGGATTGGAACATCACCTTTGCGGACACTGGCTTAACTTCGAACATTGGTCAAAGGCTTAAGGGAGTAGAAAAGCATCTGGAAGGGGAGGACGTCTTCCTGGCGAACTACACGGACGGTCTGACAGACCTCTACCTCCCCAACCTCGTGGACCATTGCCTCAAGCAGGAGAAGACCGCTGCCTTCCTCAGCGTAACGCCACATCATAGCTTTCACGTAGTGGACATTCGTCCTGATGGTTATGTCGGAGATATTCAGGACTTGGCAAAGTCTGGCATCTGGATCAACGGTGGTTTCTTCGTTCTCCGAAAGGACATTTTTCACTATCTGCGAGAAGGAGAGGAGCTTGTTCATGAGCCGTTTCAACGACTCATTAAGGAGAACCAACTGATCACTTACAAATATGACGGTTTCTGGATCAGCATGGACACCTTTAAGGACAAGCAACGCTTGGACGACATGTATTCCAGGGGAGAAACCCCCTGGGAAGTGTGGAAATAGTCATCTATAGAACATTTTTGAGGTTGTCCAGAACTACTCTGGAGCTCCTTATTTGAATCAAGAACTGTCCAAACGATGAGGAGAACCTCGTGCTTCGAATAACTTTTGATAACAAAGATGGAGCGGACCCAAAGGTGCTTTGCCTTGGTGCACATTCGGATGATATCGAGATTGGGTGTGGGGGCACGATTCTTCGACTTTCGGAAACCTATAAGAAGCTCCGAGTTCACTGGGTGGTATTTAGTTCTGAAGGAGAAAGGAGACGCGAAGCACAGGAAAGTGCCAATCGATTTCTCAGGAATATCAAGCGAAAGACCGTGCTGGTGAAGAATTTTAGGGGAAGTTTTTTTCCCTTCTGTGGCGAGCGGATTAAGGAATGCTTTGAACAAATCAAACGAGAATGTAACCCCGACATAATCTTCACTCATTATAGAAATGATCTACACCAGGATCATCGTGTGATCTCTGAACTGACCTGGAATACGTTTCGAAATCATCTTGTCCTAGAGTATGAAATTCTCAAATACGATGGAGATGTTGGTGCACCCAATTGCTTTGTCCATTTGGATGAATCGCATTGCCGAATGAAAACGCAGTACATCATAAACTGTTTTAAGACCCAGAGAACAAAACACTGGTTTACGGAAGATGCCTTTATGTCGATGATGAGACTCCGAGGAATTGAGTCGAATGCCCCCAGCAAGTATGCAGAAGGGTTTTATGGTCGGAAGATGGTCATCTAGACATGTATTCTTCACTGCTAGGATTAACGGCACCGATGATGCGTGATCAGAGCCCTCGAGTGAGCATTGGAATGCCTGTTTACAATGGCGAACGGTTTCTCAGAGAGACCTTGGATTCTGTTTTGGCCCAGAGCTTTACCGATTTTGAACTAATTATCTCAGACAACGCTTCTACGGATGATACCGCAGAGATCAGTCACGAATACGCACGCAGAGACAGACGGATACGCTACTTTCGAAATGAAACAAACGTTGGTTCATCCAGAAATCATAAGCGAGTCTTTGCACTATCCTCAGGCGAGTACTTCAAATGGTGGGACGCAGATGATCTCTGTGCTCCCGACTACTTGCAAAAGTGTGTGACTGTTCTTGATGAACAGCCAGGAGTAGTTCTCTGCTATCCGAAGTCCTTGATCATCGATGAGAACAGTCAGATCGTACGACCCCACGAAGACAACCTGGATATCCGTTCCTACAGTGTTGTAGAGCGTTTCAAAGTGGCTCTCTTTCGAACGAACTTGTGTAATCCCATGTATGGTCTTATCCGGCGTGACGTGTTACGGAAAACTTCAGTGATGGGAAACTTCCCCGGAGCCGACGAAATCTTGCTCGTTGAGCTCACGCTATATGGTCAGTTGTGGGAAGTACCAGAACGACTGTATTTCAGGCGCGTCCATGCCCAAGCGTCGAGTAGCAAGCGGAGCCTGCAAGATCAACAGGAGTTCCATGATCCTCAAACGAGGGGCAAGATCTTCCTGCGTTTATGGACCCATTATTTCCACCACCTAGTCTCAATTCTCCGCAGCCCGCTGCAGTCTATGGAGAAGGCCCGCCTGCTAGGCATCGTGGCCCGCACAGCCATATGGAATCGTCAGCAACTGCTGACAGAGCTTGGGGCGGGTTTTAGCCGAAAGATCCGAGTGGCATGTCGTGGGGGCACAAGAACCGCATCGCGCTGACATCCTCCCAGTGGATTCGAGAACTACGACTTTCCGTTCTGTCTATTTCGTCGCAAGTGAGTCAAATAACGGACTTCTACAGAAGAGAGCAGAATGCCCGGCACACAAACTCTGACTGCAGCAAGAGTCCAACCCGATTCTGCTATCCAGAGCGAAAGACAGACTCTTGATCGCTCCCTCGCACAAGGCATCGCGTGGACGGGCGTCGTAAAATGGGGCACGCAAATTCTGTCTTGGGCATCGACGATCGTCGTTGCCCGGTTGCTTACTCCAGCGGATTACGGTTTAGTCGCCATTGCCATCACCTTCTTCGGATTTGTGACCATGGTTAACGAGTTCGGTTTAGGGACTGCCGTCATTACCAAGCGCGACCTTAGTGATCAGCAGATCGCGCAACTAAACTGCCTAGCTGTAATCCTCGGCGTTGTTGCCTTTGTTATATCAGGTGCTATTGCGGTTCCTCTCAGTCGATTCTTTGGAATGCCGGATCTCGGTTGGGTAGTTGTCGTAACGGCGATAGGGTTCCTGATGACCGGGTTTAGGACTGTCCCTGCGGCGTTGATCGAGAAGGATCTTCAGTTCAGGCTGCTGGCGCTCATGGAGGGGGCACAAGCACTGACGGGCTCTCTCGGCGTGGTCGCTATGGCTCTTAGCGGATTCGGCTACTGGGCGCTTGTGCTTGGCGGGCTCTTATCGACTACGGTCTGGACCGTTCTCACGCTTATCCTCCGCCGCCACCGTTTTGTAAAACCAGTTTTTCAATCAATCAGGGAAGCAATCACGTTCAGTTGGCACCTAATTCTTATGCGTCTCACATGGTATCTGTATAGTAATGCCGATCGCCTCATAGCTGGAAAGTTGCTGGGCCAGGCTGCGCTTGGCGCCTATACGTTTGCATCTACACTGGCGAGCGTCCCGGTCGAGAAAGTGGCCGGATTGATCAACCGTGTCACCCCCGCAGTATTCTCTGCTATCCAGACCGAGCATGCCGATTTGCGGCGCTATCTACTTACGCTCACGGAGGGCCTGGCCTTGTTTACATTCCCAACAACAATCGGCCTAGCACTTGTCGCCGATGAGTTTGTGCCTCTGGTTCTGGGTGAACGCTGGGAGAGCGTTGTGGCCCCATTACGAGTGCTTGCTCTGTACGCTGCGTACAATTCTATCATGACGGTTCTCTCCCCGACAGTGCTGGTAACTGGCAAATCGCGACTTGGAATGCTCAATGGTTTCTGGTCCGTTGTCCTGCTTGTGCCGGCATTCTATATTGGCAGTAAGTGGGGCATCGTTGGGATTGCCGTTGCCTGGCTTGTCACCTTTCCCTTTACTACCATTCCGATCTACTGGCATGTGTTTCGATCAATCGGCCTACCCGTCAACCAGTACCTCAGAGCTCTATGGCCGGCTCTCAGCGGATCGGTTCTGATGGCGGCTGTCGTCTTGTTAGTGAAGCAGATTCTACCACCATGGCCACTTCCGATTCACCTTGGTTTTCAAGTGATTGGTGGATGCGCAGCGTTTGCTCTTTCGATACTGCTCCTCCACCGTGATCGCGTCAATCGGTTCTTACAACTCATCAATTCGCTACGAAGTTGAGACCAGCAGGCTTCATACACCAGTTCCATTTGTTGTGAAGTGCTACTGAATCATGTCAAGCGCTTTTGACTTATCCTGACGCATGTAAAAAGTTATACATTTGAAGGTATCTGTGTGGAGATCGTCGTTTTAAATTCAGTAGAGAGCCGTTCAAAGTATACTAGGATTACTTTCTTGATCAAGCAGATCCGAATGTATTTCGAAAGTTGCCTTACGGAGGTCCGTGCTGCAGAGGGTGCTACATTGCCAGTCTGATTTAGCGGTTCTATGGAGGATTACAGATATCCTTGGCAGAGATCTTAATGCACTAAGTATTATCCAGCGAATCCAATGGTTGGAGAGAGGATATCTCAGGTGAGCATATGTCTAAATGGAGCCATCAGCTACTACTGAATCTTGTTATTGTGATCGGGTCTTTATTTTTCGGAATTGCGATGGTAGAGCTTAGTATGTACCTTGCTGGTTTGGATTACGCGCTGGTGTGGCAACCTGATCAAAGAGTTGGCTGGCGCCACGTGCCAGGAGCTCGTAAGCTCTGGACTGAAGAGGGAAGAGGGTGGGTCGAGATTAATAAGCTCGGCTACAGGGATCATGAACGAACGTTAGAGAAGCACCCCGGCACTTTTAGAATAGCCGTCTTCGGCGATTCCATGACGGAAGCCTTTCAGGTGAACCTAGACCAGACGTTTACTCATTTGCTGGAGGAAAGTCTCGGCAAATCCGGCCACCGCGTTGAGGTTCTTAATTTTGGCGTAAGCGGCTACTCGCCGATCCAAGAGCTGCTTCTATTTAAACAGGAGGGGCCTCGGTATCATCCGGACCTCGTAATCTTAGCTGTCTTCTTGGACAACGACATTCGTGATAGCCACCCCCAACTGTCAGCTAGCCGAAGTGGGCCTCCTTTCCTGGCAATGAATGGTGAAGCTGTTGAATTTGACTTTGCACGGACAAACCAATCCGTCGAAGATTATCAGAGGCAGCCCTTTTTCTGGCTACGAAGCCATTCAGGGATCTATAGACTGGTAAGCACTTGGCTCTGGCGCCGAGGAGAACAAGCAAGGAGCGAAGCAGTACCTAGGAACACCGCCCCAGAACGCTATCAGGTTTATCAGAAAGCTATACAAGCTAAATGGGAGCAAGCTTGGAGTTTCTCCCAGCGGGCTCTTCTCGAGTTTGCCGAAGAAGCCAAACGTCAACAGACTCAGTTCGTGCTGTTAAGTGTCCCTTCCCCCTATGTGGTGAACGGCGGCGCGTGGCAAAGTGTTATAGCTACCTATCCTTCCATGATGGGTGCAGATTGGGACCCAGAGGGTCCTGAGAATCGACTGAGGGTGTTTACGCGTGAGCAGCACATTCCACTAATTCAACCTTACAAAGAATTTCAGGAGGCTTCGAAAGGTCCGCCCATCTTCTGGAACAACGTTGGTCACTTCACTCCATATGGCCATCAATTGATGGCAAAAGTTCTTCATGATGTTTTGACAGGGTCCAGGTTGCTTCCGGATCACAATAAGGAGAGCTACGCTGCTTCGGTCTTCCCCGAAATCAAATGATAAGCAATTCAGCTGGTATGTGGGAAAGATCGATGTTTATTTAGGCCAAACTCATACCCAGCCATTCGATAGCCAGTTAGCACGTTTCTCAGGAAGAGGTTGGCAACGTGCGTATGATCACCAAATCCAAAAGACGAAGACATCGCTGACGCTGAGCTTTCTCCTGCATTATTCACGCAGCTTCGGACGGGATCATTTGGAAATGTATGTTTACACAGAACGCTCCTTTCACAGGGTCCTTTTGCAGTAATCCTTCCACGGCTGGATTGTTACGATAGAGGTTCTTTCTGACGATTCTATGGGGAGGCTGGCAGTAAACTTATGAAAATTATTAACGTTGTTGGAGCTCGCCCAAACTTCATGAAGATTGCCCCTCTTATGAGAGAAATGAAGAGATCTGCCGAGATAGTGCCTCTCCTCGTCCACACAGGCCAGCATTATGATGCAGGTATGGCAGGCCAGTTCTTTGATGATCTCAAGATTCCTCCTCCAGATATCTCCTTGGAGGTTGGTTCGGGATCGCATGCTTGGCAGACAGCGGAAGTCATGAAGCGACTCGAACCAATTCTTGAAAAGGAGCGGCCAGACTTGGTAGTGGTGGTCGGCGATGTCAACTCGACTTTGGCCGGAGCAGTGACAGCCGCAAAACTCCAAATTCCAGTGGCTCATGTAGAGGCAGGATTGCGAAGTTTTGACCGGACCATGCCGGAAGAAATCAATCGACTGGTGACCGATGCCGTGTCCGACTATCTCTTCGTAAGTGAGGAAAGCGGGATGCGGAACCTTGCTGCGGAAGGTGTTGATATGGCCAAGGTGTTCTACGTCGGGAACGTCATGATTGATTCTTTGGAGGCGTCTCGCCGTATGTGGCAGCAGTCATCGATTCAAGAGCACCTCGGCGTGACGAAAGGACAATACGCTGTTTTGACGTTGCACAGGCCTTCGAATGTGGACCAACCTTTTGTTCTGCGCCGATTACTGGGAGCCATTGCCGAAGTCGGCCGTGAACAACCCATCATTTTTCCAATTCATCCTCGAACTCGAAAACGGCTTGAAGAAACAGATGAATTGAAAGCCTTGCTGCAATCTGTCGCGGGGCAAATCCAAGGCCCCGGGATCTGGTGTCTCGACCCGCTCGGCTATCTCGACTTCATGGCCTTGGTGGCTGGTGCTAAGATTATTCTGACAGACTCTGGAGGGATTCAAGAGGAAACTACCGCATTAGGAATTCCCTGTCTTACCCTTCGTGAAAACACAGAGCGTCCCGTTACGATCTCGCACGGCACCAACCGCTTGGTCGGCACCTCACCCGAAAAGATCGTGACTGAAGCCATGCATGTATTGAAAGGTCCTCGGGTTGTTACGTCGCCGCCTCCGCTTTGGGACGGTCACGCAGCCGAGCGAATCGTTTCGATTATTCTGGAGAAGTGTCGCTGAATGGATCTTCACTCAGGTATTAAGAGGAAAGCTCGGCGCTCGGTTCAGTAGCAACAGTTCAAGCTTAAACCCCGACTCCAATGCGGACGCCAATAGAAGATCCAGTCTCCATTAGCCTCGGTGATAACGAGGACGGTCTTGAGTGGTCGCAGTATGTCTTGCGGACGCCGCGTGCGACTCTCAGTCACGCGTGGATCTGGCGTTCCATAATCCGGGAGGCCTACGGTCATGATTCGATTTATTTAATCGCTCGACAAGCAGGGATGGTAAGGGGCATTCTTCCGCTTATCGTCGTCAAGAGCTCAATTTTCGGAACCGTGCTGGCCTCTATGCCGTTTATGGACTACGGGGGGGTGTGTACCGATGATTATAAGATTGCAGGACAGCTTGTAGAGGAAGCTCGACGACTGAGCCGGGCAACCGGATCTGCGACAGTCGAGCTTCGGCAAATCGCGATGGTTCCAGGGCTCCCCACACCTCGTGAGGACAAGGTGACGATGATCCTCGATTTGACTGCGGGGGAGGCGGGGATCTGGAATGGACTTCCCGCTAAAGTGCGAAATCAGGTGAGGAAGGCCGAAAAGTGTGGGTTGTCTACGGTGGTGGGTGGGCCAGAACTGCTGGAGGATTTCTATCGAGTGTTCATCGTCAATATGCGAGATCTTGGATCGCCCGTTCACGCGTTGTCT
This sequence comes from Nitrospiraceae bacterium, assembly GCA_035623075.1. Classification (NCBI taxonomy): domain Bacteria; kingdom Pseudomonadati; phylum Nitrospirota; class Nitrospiria; order Nitrospirales; family Nitrospiraceae; species Nitrospiraceae bacterium. Next base: position 174,048 of record DASPUC010000020.1, read on the forward strand.
TTCTTTACCAGCATGGCGGTAGGATTTGGCTCGCAGATGCACGTGAGATTGGTGCGGGACGGGAACAAAAGTATAGGGGGAATGATCAGTCTGTGTTTTAAGGATACCGTACTGGTTCCCTGGGCTTCTGCTTTGCGGGAATACTTCTCCAAGTGTCCAAACAACCTGCTTTATTGGCATGCAATCAAGGATAGTTGTACCAGAGGGTTCAAGTCGTTTGATTTTGGACGATCCTCGCTAGGATCCGGCACTTATGAGTTCAAGCGCCAATGGGGTGCTCAGCCTGTGCCGCTGTATTGGTACAGGCTCAGTGACATTGACGGGTATGGGAACGTAATCGATGGGAGCAGCGTGAAGTATCGGCTCCTCCGGGAAATCTGGCGACGACTTCCCGTGGGAATAAGCGCGATGCTCGGGCCGCGGATCAGAAAATATATCACCAACTAACGCTTCGGTAATCCAGGTTACGCGATACAGTCGAGGCTATCATGTGCGGCATTGTTGGTCTCTATCAATGGGCTGAAAGTCGTGACGCTGTGCAGAAGCATCTGCGGGATATGTGTCAGGCTATCGTTCATCGAGGACCGGACGATGAGGGAACCTTTACGGATCAACATATCGGGCTCGGTATGCGACGTCTCAGCATCATTGACGTCACTGGTGGCCATCAGCCGATCGACAATGAGGACGGAACTGTCACCGTGGTCTTCAATGGGGAGATCTACAACTTTAAATCACTGCGTGAGAATTTGGAGCGACGGGGGCATCGGTTCAAGACCAAGACGGACACCGAGGTCGTCGTTCACGCTTATGAGGAAGACGGACCTGATTGTGTGAAGCATTTTAACGGTATTTTCGCGTTTGCGATCTGGGATCATCGGGCGCAGCGCCTATTTCTCGCCCGCGATCGGATGGGGGTCAAGCCGCTCTATTATGTGCAATTGGGCGAAAGGTTTGCGTTTGCGTCGGAGGTCAAGTCACTGCTGGCGCTCCAGGACATTTCTCGCGTTCTTGATCTAGGGGCAGCGGCGCAATATTTTCGTCTAGGATTTGTACCGGCTCCAAAGACGCTCTTTCAAGGCATTCAAAAACTTCCTGCCGGTTGGTCTCTCACTGCGGAAAAGGGAAGAATTGAACTCCAACGGTATTGGGATTGGGAGTTCAAACAGCCAGCCGCTATCTGGACGTTTGGTGAATCGCGCGATCGTTTGCGCGAAGTGCTACGCGAGGCGGTGTTGGATCAAATGGTGAGTGATGTGCCGTTGGGAGCATTTCTCAGCGGCGGTGTCGATTCTACCGGGGTTGTGGCATTTATGCAGAAGGCCTCGATCCATCAAGTTCGAACGTTCAGTATTGGATTTGACAAGCAACACGCCTATCACAATGAAGCCCCGTTTGCCGAAGCCGCTGCCAAAGCCTTGGGGACCAGGCACGAGACACTGATAGTACAGCCGGATGTGGTCAACCTTCTCCCTAAGTTGATCGAAAAACTCGATGAACCTGTGACGGACACATCATTCATTTTATCATATTTAGTCTCCGAACTGGCTCACCGACATGTGAAGGTCGCGCTATCCGGCCTGGGTGGAGATGAATTGTTCGGAGGCTATCGCCGCTACCTTGGAGCGGTTCTCAATAAAACGGTCTCTTGGATTCCCACTGGCCTGCGCGGAGCACTGGGAAAACGGCTGGAGCGGTGTCTCAACGCCGACCGGGGATCGACTCTTGGAAATCTTAGCCGGTATGGCAAAGCATTAGGACGTACGTTGCACTTGTCCATGGGTGAACAATATTTAGGACTACTATCGGTTCTGTCGTCCGAGCAGATTGCTTCTTTGCTGGCGTTACCTTTGGGGAGTCGCGACCCCGGTGCGGAACTGATTTCTCTGTATGAGCACGCCCCGGCGGTTGATACGGTTGATCGGTTGGCGTACGTTGATATTAAGACTGTTCTACCGGAAAGTCTTCTGCTGTTTTCCGACAAAATGGGCATGGCGACATCGTTGGAGGTGCGCGTGCCGTTCTTGGATAACCGTGTTGTCGATTTTGTGACGCAGGTTCCTAGTTGGTACCGTCTTCGAGGTTTCCACCTGAAAAGACTGCTAAAGGCGGCATTGAAGGGAGTGGTGCCTGACTTTGTCCTGACCAGATCTAAGCGTGGGTTCGGCGCTCCGATTGGAACGTGGCTTCGAAAGGACCTGAAGCCGATGGTAGCTGACCTTCTTGAGTCCAGCCGGCTCAAACGTGGGGGGCTGTTCAACCATGAAACGGTGCAGATGATGCTAGCGGTCCATGATGCGAGAAAAGAAGATTTTACAGAGGGCATCATGGCCTTGGTGATTTTTGAGTTGTGGCGTGAACAGTTTCAAGTGAGGATTCCATGAGCATTGTTGGTGCGATCTTTGCGTGGGCGGCTACATTTCTAGTGGGATATGTGTACGTCGGATACCCAATTCTGATCGGTCTCCTCGCACGCTTGAGGCCGAAGCCGATTCGGCAAGAGGATATCGAACCAACGGTGACATTGTTGATCAGCGCATTCAATGAGGCGCATGTTATCGGCGAAAAGCTTAAAAATGCCTTGGCTCTCGATTATCCCAAGAGCAAATTGGAGATTCTTGTCATCTCCGACGCCTCCACAGATGAAACCGATCACATTGTTCGGTCGTTTTCCGATCAAGGCGTGACGCTACTGCGGATGTCCGAGCGAGGAGGCAAAACGATCGGTTTGAATGCAGCGATGTTGGTCGCAGGTGGCGACATCGTGATTTTCAGCGACGCGAACATAATGTATCGCCCCAATACGATTCGGCGCCTGGTACAAAACTTCGCAGACCCTTCAGTCGGATGTGCTACAGGGGACTCACAATATGTCGACAATCCGCATTCAGGCGCCCATGCCCAAGAGAACACTTATTGGGGCTACGAGCGATTCATTCGATCGATGGAGAGCGTGGTCGGTAGTACGGTTGGTGGCGATGGGGCGATCTTCGCCATTAGGCGAGGGCTGTATCAGCCGTTGTCGCGAGAGACAATCAATGATCTTGTGGTTCCTCTTCAGATCGTGGCGAAGGGATATCGTGCAGTATTTGAACCATTAGCGATCGGCGTTGAGCCCTCGGCCGGCGATTTTCGAAAAGAGTTCCGCCGGAAGCGGCGGATCGTGAATCGGAGTTGGCGGGGCGTTATGAATGTCTCGGAAGTATTGAATCCTTTTCAAGTGGGAATATTCGCATGGCAGGTCTGGTCTCATAAAGTCTTGCGGTGGTTAATGTTACCTGTGGTAGTGACAGCGGGTATAGGCTGCCTCATTGCATTTCCGCTCGGATGGCCGTACCAATTCGGTGTGGGGGTCATTGTGTTCAGCCTGATAGCAGCTGTAATTGGATCTCGCATTTCAACGCGATTAGGGCCAATGGCTCGATTGGCGCACGGGGCTCTATACTTCTATCTCGTAAATCTCGCAGCTACGGCTGGAATCGTGATGGCGATCGCTGGTCAGGTGGAATCTGTTTGGAACCCTGAACGAAACTGAAGGTCGCAAACATGAGATTTACGCCGCTCAATTTTGTTCGAAAGGAACTAAGGTAATGTGCGGCATCGCGGGTGTTGTCGAGTTCGAGGATGGTCGAGTGTCTTCTCTAGAGGGCCTGCGTGGAATGGCTAAAATGCTCACGCATCGAGGGCCCGATCAGGAGGGCTTCTACCGGGACGGACCAGTGGGTTTGGCTCATCGACGGCTTAGCATCATTGATCTGGTCTCCGGTCAACAGCCCATGAAAAGCTCTGATGGGCAGGTCTGCGTTGTGTTTAACGGTGAGATCTATAACTATCTAGAGTTAAAAGCTGACCTCGAGCGAGGCGGCTACGTCTTTACCACCCAGTCAGACACTGAGGTGCTGCTCGCCCTGTATTTGCACTCGGGGATTGAAGCTTTCTCCAAGATCAACGGAATGTTCGCTTGTGCCTTTTGGGACCGTCGCACAAGCTGTTTGACTCTGGCACGTGATCGTTTTGGGAAAAAACCGCTCTTCTATTATCAGGACGCTAAGCGGTTCATTTTTGGGTCTGAGCTTAAGGCATTATTGGCGTATGGTGGAATCGAACGAAGACTAAATCTGTCTGCGATGCATGACTACCTTACTCACGGTTATATCGCCGGTGAGCATGCAATCATCGAAGGGATCCACCGAGTCCCAGCCGCCCATGTCCTAACGCTGAAAAACCAGCACACTGTCTGCAGTCCTTATTGGGAACTAACGTTTTGTCCGACGCCAAATCATCCAGATGAAGGAGAAGTGGTTGACCGTATCGCGCACTTATTGCAGGAGGCCGTCAGACGCCGCTTGATGAGTGACGTTCCCCTGGGGGCTTTTTTGAGCGGTGGGCTTGATTCCAGCACCGTGGTTGCGCTCATGGCCCAGCTTTCAAGTCAGCCCGTTCGGACCTTTACGATTGGGTTTGAAGAATCCGATTACTCAGAGCTTGACGACGCACGGCGAGTGGCCGAGCATCTTGGGACGGACCATCACGAAATGATCGTGAAACCGACTGGTCTTGACGTCTTGCCCGATCTTATCTGGCATCTTGACGAACCCTTTGGCGATTCTTCAGCTGTCCCAACCTATTATGTATGTCAGGCTGCTCGACAGCATGTCACTGTTGCTCTTTCCGGTGATGGAGGGGATGAGGTTTTTGCTGGTTACACGCGATATCAGGAAATGGATTCTCACCGAACCTTTGGCCTGATCCCGAGCTGGATTAGACAAGGGATCATCAAGCCCTTGACCGGAGCCTTGCCATTTACAATTCCTGGCTGGAACTACCTCTATGCAATGGGTGGGCCAACGAATGGGGGATTCCAGTCCAGCTTGGGCATCTATCCCTACATACAGAGCAGGCTTTATACCAATGACCTAAAAATGCAACTTGGAGGATGCGATCCATTCGAACGCGAGAATCGGATCCTTAATCAGGTTAAGCATCTCGATCCCATAAGCCGCCACCAATATTTTGACACCGTGCAGTATTTGCCAGCCGACATTTTGACAAAAGTTGACCGGATGAGCATGGCTCATTCTTTGGAGGTTCGCTCACCGCTGCTCGACTATACATTAGTGGAATATATGGCCACGTTGCCAATATCTCTGAAGCTTCGCGGTCAAGTAAGCAAATACATCTTCCGAAAGTTCTGTGCCAGCTTGTTGCCACCCAATGTGCTAAGCAAACGAAAGCAGGGTTTTGCTGTTCCTAAAGGCCGGTGGTTTAGAAACGAGTTGCGCCAGTATGCGTCGGAGATCCTATTGGACACTAGAACGCTTGCCAGAGGCTATTTTCGTCCGGACACATTGAGACGGCTTCTTCGTCATCATGACACCGGGCGCCGAGACTACAGTACCTGGATTTGGTGTCTCATTGTGCTCGAGCTTTGGCACCGTATTTTCCTAGAAGGGTGGGAAGGTAAAGTTACAGGGGACTCACATTCAGAAAATGGAACGTATTTGAGCGCGATTCGCTAACCTAGCAGGAATTACCCGGTCGTAATAAATTGAGGACCCTGCCTGTAAGGGCGGGAATTTGCCTACATTTTTTCTGATAGATATAAGCAAGATGGCAGGATCAACACGTAATTGCCAGTTTCGGTGGAAGTAAAATATGTGTGGCATAGCTGCAATGCTTGGGTTAGAGAATTTACCGGCTGATAGGTCGGTCATTCAGCGTATGACATCAAGCCTCCTGCATCGAGGGCCGGATGAGGAAGGGATTTATATATCAGGACCCATTGGGCTGGGTTTCAGGAGGCTTGCCATTCTCGACCTGTCATCTGCGGCTCACCAACCTATGGTGAGCGAAGACGGTGACATCGTTTTGGTCTTCAATGGAGAGATCTACAATTATGTTGAGCTTCGACGGGAGCTTCAGGCTCTGGGTCATACGTTCAAATCTACCGGGGATACGGAAGTCCTGCTTCGTGCTTATCGCGAGTGGGGTCCGGACTGCTTACCTAAGTTGAATGGCATGTGGGCTTTTGTGATCTATGATCGGCCCCGTGGAAAATTCTTTGGCTCTCGTGATCGATTTGGTGTGAAGCCATTGTATTGTTATCGCAATAAGCAGTATGTACTTTTTGCTTCTGAAATTAAAGCGATTCGAGACTCGCGTGTGTACACAGGTGGTGTGAATTGGAACATTGCATCCTCCTTCCTACTTCATCAACGTTTGGATGAAAGTACTGAGTGTTTCTACACGGGGATTGAACAAGTTCCCCCTGGCTCCGCCTTTGATCTAGACCTACAAGGCCGCTGGAAACAATGGCGATTCTGGTCACTGGGCGAGATACCTTCTGTAGATATCAATGATCCCGTGCAATCCTTCGGTGAACTCTTTGAAGATTCCGTAAGGCTTCGGATGCGGAGTGATGTGCCTGTCGGTGTCTGCCTGTCGGGCGGATTGGATTCGACGTCGATATTATGTGCCGCCGCAAGACTTAAGAGCCATTCTGGGGGCGGGTCGGCCGATCCCCTTTTGGCTTTTTCTTATATCTGCTCGGAATTTGACGAATCCAATTACATTGGCGATACACTCCAGCAGACTGGAGCCGAGATAAAACAACTTCAAACGACTCCGTCCGAACTTTGGGGTACTCTCGCAAGAGTTCTTTGGTATCACGATGAACCTGTGCATTCTATGACGGCGGTCATTGGGTTCAAGTTGATGGAACTGGCGGCCTCAAGCGGAACGAGAGTTATCTTAAACGGGCAAGGAGCGGATGAAACTTTGGCCGGCTACTTCAGTTACTTTGCTGACTACTGGCAAATGCTTGTGAGAGCCCGTCAGCTAAGGGAAGCATGGCGGGAAATTGGTGCCTTCGCAGCGATACACGGAGGTAAGCGGTGGCTACTATTCTTGAACGCGATGCAGCAGATGCTTCGGTGGGAGTTAAGACGAGGAGCCCTCTATCGCGAACTAGCTCGCTTGAGGCAACGGAGACACGATCGAAATCATCCCTGGTTTAAGCCGGAACTAGTTTGTCACGTCGTCCCGGCTGAGTTTGACGGATCGAGCCGCACCCTGAATGCTATCCTGAGACGGTCCGTAGAATCTTCTCCTCTGCCACTCTATCTGAGAATAGAAGATCGCAATTCGATGGCTCATTCAGTTGAGGCGCGGCTGCCCTTCCTCGACTACCGGTTAGTTGCGCTCATAGCAAACATGCGACCTAAGTGGAAACTGCAGGGCCCCTGGAACAAATTCGTGTTGAGGGAAGCAATGCGCGGTCACATCCCGGATTCAGTGAGAACTCGACCTGACAAGATGGGCTTTCCCACACCCATCAAAAAGTGGTTTGCCAATGATCTCTATGAGGCCATCCGGGATCTCTTAACAAGCCGCGAAGCACGAGAAAGAGGCATTTATAACGTGAGGGAAATCCTCAAGGATCTCGAGCGACATCGAATTGGGCAAATAGATGCAGCCGGTAAGCTATTTAACGTAGCACAGTTTGAGGTTTGGGCTCGAACATTGCCGGCTGAACCTCCAAGCCTGGACAAGGAGGCAATGTCTACTTCTTCCTTTAGAAGCGGTTTAAGTATTAATGGCGTAAAATGCTTAGGCTTTACTGATTCTGGGGTCAGAAGGGCCCGTCCTGAGGGAAGACGTACGCCATCGAGCTCGGGGGGTACAGAAGAGCGAATAGGTGAAACTAGGAGTCCCGCCTGATGGTCAAGGGAATCCCCGCCGCCGACCATCGGTTCGATAAATTCATGCGATTGGGCGGGCAGGTAGTATGTGCGTAGGTCGGCGCGGGGCAGAAAACTATGGAATAGTTGAGCTGTGTCAGGAAGCTACATGAGACGTGCCGTACGACCGGCTGCCGACGAACCTTCATAGAATAGAGAAGAGAAGAGAAGAGAATCTCCCTACAACCTCCCTAGTGGCACAGAATTGCCGTGAAGAATGTCTTAGTTATTGCATACTTCTTCCCACCATGTAGCGCAAGCGGAACATATCGCACGTTGCGATTCGTGAAATATTTGCCTAAGTTTGGTTGGGACCCAGTGATTCTTACTGTTAAGCCTACAGTTTATTGCGAACATCTTCCTGTTTTCCCCGTTGATGCATCATTAATGCAGCAAATTTCTGTTGGATGCACCATTATTCGGACAGCAACACTTGATTGTCTAGGCTTTTTATTGCGGTTACGGCGTCTATTAGCACTTCGACCACGCACTCCTGAGCTTCAAGAAAAGCGCGCGGCAAATTCGTCGACTGTTTCTAGGTGGCAAAAACTCAAAGATTGTATTACGGGTTCGTTGAATACTCCGGACCCTCAGGTGGGATGGCTGTTGCCTGCCGTGTGGGCAGGTATAGTCAATGTGCGTAAGCTCGAAGTTAGCGTGGTTTACTCTACAGGCAAGCCCTGGACCGCTCATCTAATTGGCTATTGCATTCACAGACTCACAGGCATCCCATGGATAGCTGACTTCAGAGACCCGTGGACTCAGAATCCTTGGAGGAACATCAAATCGAAGATGAGGCAAAAGCTAGAGGCATCAATGGAACACGCCGTTGTTAGCCATGCCAACATCGTTATCGCAAACACAGCGTTGCTGCGCGAAGATTTTGTTCAACGATATCCTTTCTTGAACCCTAGCAAATTTCTCACGATCACGAATGGCTTTGATCCCGATGATCGTGGCTTGTCTGAAACAATCCCGGATAACAGACAAACATTTACTCTGACGCACGTTGGTTCTCTATGTGACACAAGGGACCCAACCAACCTGCTGTTGGCAATAGAGCAATTGATCATGGACGAATCTATTTCTAAGGATTGTCTTCGTGTCAACCTCATTGGCGCAATGGAGACGAGTTTAACCGAGTTCTTCTCGAGACATCCAGTCCTTCACTATGTCGTCAATCTGGTTCCTCAAGTGCCACATCAAGAAGCTCTCCAATACATGGCTAGTTCGGACGTCCTCTTGCTCATACAGCCGAAAACGACAACCCAAATTCCGGCCAAGTTGTTCGAGTACATACAGGCAGGCAAGCCTATATTAGCCCTGACGCCGCGTGATGGCGCAACCGGCCAGTTGGTTCTTTCTGATCGTGTCGGGAGGGTTGTAGAACCAGACGATATTGAATCAATAAAGCAGGAAGTCAGGTCTCTATGCAAAATGCACTTACGGCAAAAGCTAAGCGAAGAATTTCCGACAAGTCATCACCATAAATACAATGCCATACACCTTACGCAACGTCTTGCAGAGTCATTAGATAATATAGCGGGGCGATAAACGTGTCTTTGGTACATGTCTGTCACGTTGTACATTCGTTCGGGATCGGGGGAACGGAAAATGGAATTGTCAATCTCATTAACAATGCAGATCCTTCTAAATTTCGGTTTTCTGTCTGTTCGTTCAGTCCAGAGTGTGATTCAGTTCAACGCATCGTTGGCAGAAAGGTATCAGTTCATGTCTTAAAAAAGGGATTAGGAAACGACTGGCGATTGCCAGTGCAGTTAGCAACACTCTTTAAGAATGCTAACGTTGATATCGTACACACTCATGCATGGGGTACCTATTTAGAAGGTCTTTTGGCAGCGAAGATAGCTGCTGTTCCAGCACTGGTCCATGGCGAACACGGTCTCGGCCATCTTAATAAATGGCGTCGGATTTTTGCCTACAGATGCCTTCAATATGCGACCGACCAATTTATCACCGTATCGGAGGACTTACGATATAAGTTCGTCTATAGGTTTAAGGTTTCCCCGCATAAAGTCAAAACCATCGTGAATGGGGTTAATCTGCAGCGGTTCAGTTCGGATCCAGCACTAAGGATCAAGAAACGCGAGGAGTTGGTACTGGAAGACGACCATGTGGCGATCGGAAGCATTGGGCGACTTTGCGAAGATAAAGACTATCGCTCCTTATTGAGGGCTATGGCCCTCGTCGTACGCTCCAATCCTCAAGCGCGCCTGTTACTCATCGGAAAGGGACCAGAAAGGCCAGCCTTGGAGGCCTTGTCTAAGGAGCTCAACATTAACGAATATGTTAGGTTCCTCGGAAACAGGGATGATACCGCAGAATTATTGAATGCGATGGATATCTTCGCGTCGAGCTCTATTCGTGAGGGTATACCCAATAGCATTCTTGAGGCAATGAGTGCCGGAGTTGCAGTTGTTGCCACCAAAGTTGGTGGAATTCCTGAGATTGTTGTTCATGGAGAAACTGGTTTGCTAGTCAATGCCGGTCAGCCAAGGGCTGTCGCAGATTCTTTAATAAAGCTTATCAATGCCCCAGAATTGCGGTTACAGTTCAGTGCTGCTTGTCGTCTTCGTGTTCAAGACCACTTCAGTTTGGATGGCATGGTGCAGGCCTATGAACGAACGTATTTGGAAATTTTCGAATCGAAGAAGATGTATGTCTAGCGAAGCGAAGTTCGACCAAAAATTGCCTTGTGCGAGTTCATCGAAATTTCATAAGAGTGATTGCCGAACATCTTAACCTCGAACGGGATTTTAGCACATCAGTCGCTATGTCCCTGCGATAAAGCCCTGCAGCACTGAGAAAGGGGTCATCATGAAGATCGCGATAGTTGGTTGTGGCCAAATTGCTGATGCCCATATCCAGGAAGCTAGGAAGCTTCCTGGGATCGAAGTCGCCGCAGTATGTGATGCCAATGTTCACATGGCCAAGCAGGCGGCAGTTCGATTCGGAATTCCAGGCACATATACATCCCTCGCAAAAATGTTAGGGGAAGTCAGGCCCGAAGTTGTCCACATTACCACGCCTCCTGCGACCCATTTACTTGTTGGAAAATCGGTAGTTGAGCTTGGTTCTCATGCCTATATCGAGAAGCCATTTACTTTGAATCGCGCCGAAGCCGAGGAATTGATCGACGTAGCGACACGCGTTGGAAAGCTGGTGTGTGTAGGGCACAATTACGTGTATGATAATTCTTTTGTTCGACTGAAGGCGCTACACCAAGCTGGAAAACTTGGAGAAATACGCCACGTGGACGCCGTGATGGGGTACAACTTAGCCGGAAATTTTGGGTCTGTGTTCATGGGCGATCCGACTCATTGGCTTCACAAACTACCGGGGGGACTAGCTCAAAACAACATTTCCCATCCTCTCTCGTTGATGTTGGAATTCCTCAGGGACCAGAATCCCTACATTCATGCATGTGGATTTAGGCTTAGAGAGCAGACATATGGAGATGTTAGAGATCTTCTGTTTGATGAGTTACGCGTTTTTATTCGAGGGGAAAGGACGACTGGTAATCTAGTCTTTTCATGTAGTGCAAGACCCGTCCAGCTTTACATAGTTGTCTATGGGACAAGAGGACAAGCAACTGTGAGTTTGGATTCGCGCACATTAAAGGTAGTTGAAGGTTCTTCTCTTCCGCAGCCATTCCAGAAGGTGCATTGGGCTCAGAATGAGGCCCGTGAAGTATTGCGCGAGTATCTCAGCAACCTAGGCAAACTCGTGAATGCCCGTCTTCATTTCTTTGAAGGAATGAAGGAGTTATTTTACCGCTTTTATCGGGCAATTGAAGGAAAGGGTGAGATGCCAATCGCAATGTCCGAGGCTCTTCGAACGACAGCCATCATGGACGACATTTTTCAGCAGTGCAATGCCAATGACCCGGCGTTGATGAGTGAGAGGGTGTCTGTATGATACTTATCACAGGTGGAACTGGATTCCTGGGTAAGCGTCTTGTCAGGAAATCCCTGGAACTGGGCCACAAAAGGGTTCGATGTCTTGTACGCCCAGGAACTCCAAGGGATATTTTCCGGTCTCTCCAAGCAGAGTTTCCCTCAGTTCAACTGGAGGTCTTTCCCGCGAGCTTTAATGATTCGGACGCTTTGAAGAAAGCCCTTCAAGGCGTGGGAATTGTTTATCACGCGGCAGCATCAAAAAAAGGCGCGGCTCCTTCCTTAGTGGCAAACACGGTAGTGGGCTCCGAATACCTTTACAAAGCGTCGGTTGAGACCGGGGTGTCACGTTTTGTACTTGTGAGCTCTTTCGGGGTGATCGGTGCCGCGAGTCAGCGAAGAGGAGATATCATCGATGAGAGTATTGCTATGGAAGAACACCCTGAATGGCGCGATCCCTATTCCTTTTCGAAACATCAACAGGAAGTGCTGGCGTGGAGGTATGCAAAAGAACATAACCTTCCACTCGTTGTTATTCGGCCTGGCGGGATCTTTGGTCCAGGCGGTGAGATTCTACATTCACGCCTTGGATTAAATGTGTTTGGCATTTTCTTGGACCTGGGGAGCTCTAACGTAATGCCTCTTACATACGTCGATAACTGTGCGGAAGCCATTATATTGGCTGGGACAGTACCAAGCATTGGCAAAGAAGTATTCTGTATTGTAGACGATGAACTCCCTATGGGGAAAGACTTGATTCGCCGCTACCGCACAGAAGTCAAAGCTCTTAAGACTATTCGAATACCATATTGGCTTCTCAAGCCTCTGTCATATTGTAACATTTGGTACACGCGAAGAACAAAGGGTCACATCCCTGCGGTGGTTTCTCCTTACGAGGTTGAAACGATGTGGAAAGGTCATCGCTTTAACAACGCTAAGGCGAAGCAACTTCTGGGCTGGACACCCAAGATTTCTATGAGGGATGCCCTGGACGCTACCTTTGTATTTCTGGCCAAAGCAGAGAAGGCGAACCAAAGAAGTTGATGCGCTGTAAGCCGATTATTTTAGTACACGTGATTTGGTAAACCCTCGCGAGTACCTTTGCTGCTGACCTGTGACCGTTCCGAAGCGACTCATTGAATGTTTAATCTGCAGTAGACCAATTAACCTTGCAAAACCAGTATTGTGTCCGAGAAATACGTTCGTGAATTTGGCGGACTTCCGTCGCGATTGTGCACACGGTCGCGGTCCATGCAAAGGGTCGAGCGGTCTTGTTGTAGGTCTGCACACAGTGCTCAGTATGACCTAGCGCGAGACTCACGAACCAATGGCGTGGGCGGTCGGACGAGCACCGAGGGAGCCTGCTACAAGGACTGGCCGTAGTAAGGCGCTCTCCTGAGAGAGGAGCCGGTGCGCAACTGTCCATTTAGGTCTGAGCCACAATCCTGGCTTGCTACGAGGCCAAATAGATGGGTTCAGTCAGACTGCATCGTCATGGCGCATGACGTTGCAACCAGCAGGGTCCATAAAAGCCTGCTCAAGTGTTCAGCATCGATATCTCCTGTATAGGAGGTCTTTTGTTGCCGGTCACCCAAGCAGCTATCACCTGCAAGGCAATGTCCTCAGTAAACAATACCGTTATCTGAGTGTTCTTTCAAGGCTACACGACTTGAATTGAGTAGATATCTTAGATGCTCTTAAATTAAGGCAGAGCTTCAACTGAGGGGACTATGTGCGCAATTGTTGGAATTTACAACTACCGAAGCGAAGAGCCGGTAAGCCAGGACCTCATCCGTTCTATGCTGACTCATGTATCGCACCGAGGCCCAGATGATGAGGGGATCTTCCTGGACGGATCACTGGGCCTCGGGCATCGGCGCCTAAGCATTCTTGACACTTCAGCGGCAGGACATCAGCCAATGGTAGCTCCGTCAGGTCGAACGGTGATCTCCTACAATGGTGAGGTCTACAATTATGTGGAGTTGGCATCGGAATTGACCAGGCTCGGATATGTTTTCCGAAGTCTTACTGACACCGAAGTAATTCTAACCCAATATGAGATGGTGGGAGAGAAATGCTTACAGGATTTTATAGGGATGTTTGCCTTCGCCCTTTGGGATCGTGAGCGCCGGCGGCTCCTCCTGGCCCGCGACAGGGTCGGTATTAAGCCGCTCTACTGGGCACCGACCGCCGGAGGAATTGTTTTTGCTTCCGAGATTAAGGCTCTGCTGGCTATACCAGGGACATACCGGGGAGTAGAAACATCAGCCATCGACCCTTACTTCTGTTTAGGCTATGTGCCTGGAGAGCATACGATGTTTCAGGGGATCTTCAAGTTACTTCCAGGTCACATCCTTTTTGTGGAGGAGGGGGAGATCCGTAAGGAAAGGTATTGGGATCTACCATTCGAAAGCGAGGTACAGGGAACCCCGGAGTCCCGAGCGGCTTCCCTTCGGGAACTCCTGGTTGATTCTGTTCGGATCCACCTTCGTAGTGATGTTCCAGTCGGTGTTTTTTTGAGCGGTGGCCTCGATTCTAGCACGGTAACGGCCCTAACGAGGCTATTTAATCGTAATGAACTCAAAAGCTTCTCATTAGCGTTTGACATGGGTGCTCCATATGATGAGCGGGTGTATGCTCGGGCAGTGGCACAGGCCTTTCAGACAGAACATCACGAGATCATCTTGACTCCAGAGAAATTCGAGAATCTGATTCCAAGAATGGTCCAGCAGATGGAGGAACCCGTCAGCGAAGCTTCCGCCATTTCCTTTTACCTAATCGCGGAGTTAGCCTCAAAGCATGTGAAGGTCGTACTTTCTGGAGAAGGCGCGGACGAACTTTTTGGTGGTTACGACATCTATCGATACATGCAGATTCTGGAAACCATGAGATCTATCGTTGGGCCTAAACCATTTTATCTTCTAGCGTCCCTTGCCAAGGCATGGGGTATGCCTAAAGTCGAAAGATACCTTGCGCTTGGTGCTCTTCCCTTTGAGCAACGTTATTCGGGTGTCTCGATGTACGGACCAATGTCATGGGAGGAGGTGTACACTAATTCATTTATAGAAACACTTTCTAAGAACTCGCCGGCCAACACGCTTGTGCAATGCTACGAGCGCAGTCGACATCGAGACAGCCTTAGCCGGCTACTTTATCTGGATCTCAAGACTTGGTTGCCGGATGATATTCTAATTAAGGCTGACAAAATGACCATGGCACATTCCGTAGAACTTCGGGTCCCCTTTCTTGACCATCGTGTCGTTGAATTCGCTGCTCGAGTTCCATCTGCCGAAAAGTCAGATTGGTGGGAATCCAAGCGGATCTTAAAGCGGGCTATGCACGGTATTCTCCCTGCGAAGATCTTAAGGCGAAAAAAGATGGGGTTTCCAACCCCTCTTGAGTACATGTTCAGAGGACCACTGCGAGGATATGTAAGAGATCTGCTCACGGATCGCCAGACCCAAGAACGTGGTTACTTTAGGAAGGAATACTTCCAAGGGCTTCTCGCTCGGCTCGATAGCAATGACGCCAACGTTGATCGCAGAATCTGGCAACTAATTGTCTTGGAAGAATGGCATAAGGCCTTCGTTCCCTAATAGCAAGGGATGAGCCATACGATAGGTGGAAGCATGATTCTAAAGGGAATACAGGGGGAAGTCGGTATGGTCCCGCAGGCATCGGGGCTGGATGAAGCTGAGAAGTCGACGCCAGCAGACGGACGACTCCGTGTACTATGCTTTACTAGCTTATTTCCCAACTCACAACTACCAAGACAGGGCCTTTTTGTGCGAGAGCGGGTCAAGGCGTTGTCGAAGCTCTGCGATGTGCGGGTGATTGCACCAGTGCCTTGGGCCCCTCCAACGCAATGGCTAGGCAAGCGGTACTATCGGTACTCTCAGATTGAGAAGATAGACTACCAAGACGGCTTGGAAGTCAAGCATCCTCGTTGGATTGGGATACCGAAGGTTTTCAAGACGCTCGATGGACTGTTGATGGGCATGGGCTCCCTTGCCTCAGCAGTAGAGTTGGCCCAAACGATCAAGTTTAACATTATCGATGCCCATTGGGCTTACCCTGATGGCGTGGCAGCTGCAATTCTAGCAAAGGTATTGAAACTTCCTTTGGCGATTACTGTTCGTGGCGACGACATAAATATCTTTTCCCATCAGCTCGGCCGACGCCAACTTATCCGGTGGGCCTTTAAAACGGCAGGCATTGTAATTGCGCTTTCTGAAGATTTGAAGGAGGCAGTTGAAGCTCTGGATATTCCTGCCTCAAAAGTGGTCGTAATCCCCAACGGTGTAGATCCAAACCGATTCTATCCATCTGATAAAACGGCGTCTCGCCGTCGCCTTGGATTACCGCTGGAAGGCAGAATCTTGCTTTCTGTGGGGCGGCTGCACATGTCCAAGGGGCACCCGACCCTCGTAGAAGCACTGGCTCTAATTCGAGACAAGTTTCCCGACCTGACGCTTTATATTGTTGGCGATCCTGACCATGAGGCGGATGCTAAGCATGAGATCGAAGGACTGACGGAACGGTATGGGTTGAGTGGCAGAGTACACATAGTCAAATCCCAACCACCGCAAGTACTGGCAGACTGGTATAGGGCGGCAGACCTATTTTGCCTGGCGACTTCGCGTGAAGGGTCTGCAAACGTGTTGCTTGAGGCGCTAGCCTGTGGTCTTCCTTGCATCACGACTCCGGTTGGAGGCAACCCAATGGTTTTATGTGATCCTGAATTGGGGGTTCTTGTGCCGCAGGATGCTCACTCCATAGCAAATACCATCGTTCGTTGCCTTGCTCGTAATTGGGATAGGGACCGCATTGTGGCGCATGCCCATAATCGGACTTGGAGGGTCGTTGCTGAAGAGTGCTATTCGCATCTTTCATCAATTGTGACCCGAGCAGAAAACATCGAGTTTTCGCTGCTGCCGGAAAGGGCTGATCCAGATGCTCCGGGGCAACGCACTTGACTATAGTCAAATTTTCGCTCTCACAAAGCAGGTTGCTTTATGAAAGTCCTACATGTCCTCAATCACAGTCTGCCTTATATTGATGGGTACAGCATACGAAGTTTCAACATCTTGCAGCATCAGAAACTGCAAGGTCTGAATGTGACAGCAGTCACCTCGCCAAAACATGAAAGACCCACTTCACCAGTTGAGGTTATTCACGGAGTATCATTCTACCGGACGCTTCCGGAAGAGCCGAAATACGGTGTTTTTGCTTTGCCTTTCCTCAAGGAAAGCCTGTTGATGCTTAGGCTATATTCAAGAATTAAAGAAATTGCCCAGAGAGAGAAGGTTGACCTAATTCATGCTCATTCTCCTTCCCTGAATGTAATCCCGGCATATGCTGTTGGGCGTCGATTGCAACTGCCAGTGGTTTACGAGGTACGGACCTTATGGGAAGAGTTACCAGAGGATCGCATTCCTTCTCTCTTCGATAGGATGAGATATCATATTAGTCAATGGATCGATTGTCGTTTGCTGCGCCTGGTTGATGCAGTTACCGTTATCTGTGAAGGAATAAAACGAGAGGTCCTATCCTATGGTGTTCCAGAGGGCAGTGTGGTAGTTGTTCCCAATGGAATAGATGTAGATCAATTTCTTCCACGAAAAGCGCACGAGGGTCTAAAGAATCAATTAGGCCTTAATGGCAAGTTTGTGATAGGGTTCATCGGTTCCTTCCGTTATTGGGAGGGGCTGGATGATCTTGTACAAGCACTAGCTGAAGTAGTCAAACATCTGCCCAATGTGCGCCTACTTCTCGTAGGAGAGGACCATGGAAATCGGCTTGCCGACCTCGCCAGGTCACATAAAGTAGACAGCCATATTATCTTTACCGGAAAAGTTCCATATCCTGAAATTCCTGACTACTATTCTGTGATCGACCTCTTTGTATACCCTCGAAAGAAAATGAGGTTGACTGAAAAAGTCACACCATTGAAACCACTAGAGGCGATGGCTCTTCAGAAACTAGTCTTGGCTAGTGATGTTGGAGGTCACAGAGAGTTGGTTAGCGACGGATACGACGGAGTATTATTCAAGGCTGGAGATGTTTCGGATTTAGCGAAAAAAATAATCTATATAGCCGAAAATGAAAACAATTTGGACCATATTCGGAAAAATGCCAGGGCTAGCGTTCAGCTTAATAGATCCTGGAGCAAGACGGTTATTCAGTACGACAAGCTTTATGTAGATCTTGCGAAGAGAAGATCAGTTGATCCTGAAAAAAGAAGCAGATGATACTTCTAAGCGCAGCCTACCGACGGCGGGACGTGCGCTTAATCTGTTGTCTCGAAACAGTAAATCTTGAGACGCACCAGCGCCATGCGGGATACCACCGGGATCGAGATTCTTCCATGTCGAATAACTGTTGCATTTGTCGCCTGACCAATCATCTCATCCTTCGGACACAGTTCTTAGTTATCGGAACCTGCGATCCGTACTGAGTAGTCCTAACTGATCAGCTCCAATTCCACCGATGAATCTTACTGCTATTCTAATCCTTGGGTTATATGCACTTGGACTAGCTGCTGCTCTACTTCGCCATCCAATATTTGGTTTGTTCAGCTATCTCTTCATCTTCTATAACCCACCCGCAGCGTCGTGGTGGGGAGCTGAGATTCCGGATTTACGTTGGTCACTCCTTGCTGCAGTGGTCACCTTAATCGCAACGATATGGAGGGCTTCTTCCAGCACAGGTCCTTCATGGTTTGCCAACTGGGGCGTACGCCTACTTTTTGCTTATACCCTGTGGGTGTGGATTCAAAGCATCTGGGCGGTCGATATATCCAAGAATTTGGAAGGTGCCATTCTCTTTACGAAATATCTGGTACTAGCTTATTTAATTACTCACATCGTATTAAATGAGGAAGGCTTTGAATTCTTCTCCTGGGTCCATGTTGTCGGCTGCTTCATGTGGGGATGGATCGCCTACACAACTCCGCAAGGGGGTCGCTTGGAGTCGATTGGAGCCGGTGATGTTGCGGGCTCCAACGGGGCTGCGATGCATTTAACGACAGGCCTTTTCTTTGCTGGGATTATGTTCCTGACGCTTCCAGGCAGTAAGCGCTGGGTGGTATTACTCATGATTCCATTCTTGTTGAACGCATTCGTCTTGGCTCTTAGCAGAGGTGGCTTTCTCGGTCTCTTAAGCGGCGGTGTTGTGTCATTCTACCTGAGTCCACGAACATACCGAAAGCATATTTATGCCGCTGCTGCGTTAGCCGTTCTTTTACTTCTCCTCCTCGCACATCCACTTTTTTGGGAACGAGTAGGCACGCTTCAAACTTCCGATGTATCGACGATGGATGTTAGCGCGAAAGGGAGGCTCGACCTTATAAACTATCAGTGGAAGATGTTTTTGGACAATCCACTGGGAGTAGGGCACAGAGGGAACGAAGTTCTGAGTCCCCGTTACATGCCGCAGGAACTGCTCGAAGGACAGGGAGTACTGGTTGCAGAGGAGAAAAGGATAGCGGCGCATAACACATTTATGGCAGTTCTTGTTGACCAGGGGCTCCCTGGAGCTATTATGTTCATTCTGTTGATAACGTGGTTCACGGTTTCGTTCGTCCATCTAAAGTCACTTGATGATAAGGGTCTGGCTCCATTACTGGGAATGTACAGGGTAGCTCTAGGCTGTTCGTTCGTATCTTGGTTTGTGGCGGGACAGTTCAGTAACTTCATGAAGGCAGAGGTGTGGATCTGGATTCTTGCCTTGCTTGTTGCTTTGACTCGTGTCTCCCATGAGTCGATCAAGAATGAGAGGGTTAATACGTCGGAAAGCTCTGTACATGAGCGTAACCGTACTGTCGCTGTATCCCAAGTGTCGCTCAGCTAACCAAATTAAATAGATCCACAGACCCAGATGAAAGTTTTTCGACTCAAAAAGCGTATCTTGGGAGCTGGAGTGTGGATCCTGGTTGTTATAGGCACACTCCTACTGTTTGAAGGATTTCTTATTACGTTCAATCTTTTCCCCCCCCGCTATGAATATGGCGAGCCTGATTTGGGTTGGGCGCCTCTTATGCCAGGCAAGATCAATCAGGGGACCTGCACCGACGAGTCTTCAGGGCAGAGGATCTCGATACTACAGAATGAACTCGGCATTCGGACTGGAGTAGGAGTGGACGAACTCCGGTCGGACCGCGAGAGCTTTAAAATAGCAGTCGTGGGTGATTCTCAAACCGCACTATGCGCACCAAACTCTCAAACTCATCCTGGCGTGCTTGAAGAGGTAATGAGAGAACAGAGACGAAAGGTGCAAGTTCTATCATATGGACAAGGTCGCTACTCTCCCCTACAGGACTATCTGCTCTTTAAGAGGCGGTTGAAGCAATTTAACCCTCCGGCACTCGTCATGAACTTTTATACTGGAAACGACTTTTACGATATGCTTCGCGTAGATGACAGACCGCACTTTGTGAAATCAGAGGCTGGCTATGAGGTTCACCCACCGATCTGGTACCGCTACGAAGATCCGTACAAAGACCACACTAGCCGAATTCTTTTCATCGTTCGATCTCTGGCCAAATTCGCTGGAGTAGAGAATTTGTCAGCTCGATTGCGCTTCCTTTTATCCGTCGCAACGCAGCAAAATCAGGGCTTGCACAAGGTGGTATCTTACGCCAACGACCTCAGGGCATCCTTGGAGCCGGAGGTAGGATATCCAGAAGCTTTTGCTGCACAAATTCTGAATCAACAGATTTTCTTTCATCATTTTCCCAACAGTCGTGAAGAAAGCATCCAAAGGGTTCGATTCTTATTGCAAATGATCAGGAGAGAAAACCCGGGCATGCTCCTTATTATGAGCCCCATTCCATCATACCAATTGGTTCAACAGAAGCCTATTGACCACACTTTTGTGCGCACGATCGCGAGAATGCCCTTCACGTATGAGGATGGTCTTCAGCAGGAAGAAGAACTGTACTACAGCTTAAAGGCTATGGCGGATGATTTAGGCTGGTTGTTTATAGATAACCTAACGCCATTAAGGAACTTCAATGGGAATGAAAGGCTGTACAATAATTTCGATTACCACTTGACTCCTGCAGCGAGCAAAGTGATCGGAATGAATGAAGCGGAGGTTCTCTCCAAATATCTCAATAGCCATCTCGATGACAGAGGGTCACCTTTATTAAGCAGATCATAAGTACGCAGACGGTTCTTCTGACCCTTTCCCCAAAACTAGACCGCTCTTAACTGGAAATCCGCCGGTTCCTGCAGCCCAGTTGTCGCCGCGTGTTCCGTAAACTCTCGGGGCGTGAGGTTCCCGAGTGAACCATGCGGCCGGTGTTCATTGTAATCGAT